>WRKJ01000059.1 GCA_009778135.1 Defluviitaleaceae bacterium | reverse complement strand
AAGGTGAGTAAAGATGTTTGTAACACTAGAAGGTGTGGATGGTTCAGGAAAGACGACAGTGGCGAAAGAATTGGTCACACTGTTAGAAAATGAAGGTCATGCCGCGATTTACACCCGTGAACCAGGTGGTAATAAAATTGCTGAAGCCATTCGAGCCGTTATTTTGGATCGTGCCCATACCGAAATGGATCCACGAACGGAAAGCTTACTTTATGCGGCTGCGAGAAGACAACATTTGGTAGAAATCATTGAACCTGCGCTTAAAAGTGGAAAAATCGTTATTTGTGATCGTTTTATCGACAGTAGCATTGCCTATCAAGGCTATGCGAGAGGGATTGAACCGACCCTCATCGAAACAATCAATGCATTTGCCATTGCCGACGTGAAACCTGATGTGACTTTTTTAATCGATGTTAAACCTGAAATTGGATTAGAACGCATTCAAAAAGATAAGCATCGAGAAATCAACCGTTTGGACTTAGAAAGTCTTGCCTTTCATCAATCAGTTTATGAAGGCTATCAACAGTTGGCTAAAAAAGATGCGGGACGCATTCACGTGATTGATGGTTGTCAACGCATCCCAGACATGATCACAGAGATGTCTCGCGTGATTAATGGGAGGTTCGTTAATGAACGATGGTCATGAAGCGCATCACGTGATTCAATTTCTTAACAAAAGTCATGCTGAAGGTAAGCTTGTTCATGCTTACCTGTTTTTCGGTGGCGATAACATTGAAAAACGACATGTTGCGAAAAAGTTTGCAAAATTAATACTGGAAGCTGATCAAACAGCAGCCCATTTAATTGATACTGATGCGCATGCGAATGTGATGGTCATCAGTCCAGACGGTAAAAACATTAAAAAAGAGCAAATTGTTTTTTTGAAAGCAGACATTGGGAAAAAAGCGATTGAAAATAAAGCTAAGATTTACATCATTGAAGAAGCTGATAAGCTGTCAATTTCAGCGATGAACAGTTTGTTGAAGTTTTTAGAAGAACCTGCTTCTGATGTACATATTATTTTGATTGCACCGACAAAAGAAGCGTTGTTACCAACCCTTGTTTCAAGGACTGTTAATCTCAATTTCAGTGGGTTGAAGAAAGAAAAAGGCGTGATTGAAGCAGCATTTTTAGACGTGATTCATGCTTTTGAAGCTGGGGAACTTCCACAGTTGGTCGTGGCAAAGCATGCTGTTTTATTAAAAGCTGAGCCGTTGGCTTTTTTTGAAGCTTATCAGATGTATTTAAGAGGTGTCATAGATGACGTGCTTTTAAGCCAAGATCGACAGCAATTAAAAAAATGTGTTGGGAAATTGCGTGCGCTTGAAGAAGCGAAAGGGTATTTGAAATATAACATGAATGTGTCATTATGCTTGGATCAATTAGGGATCAAGCTTAACAGCTAAAAAAATTCAGAAAAAATGTTGACTTGAAAAACGGAATGTGCTATCATTGTTATGATAAGGGGTTTCTACAAATAACCAGTGGGCAGCTGAGCTAAGAAGACAGTAAATAAATTGAAAAGTATGCGGGTTGGATGACGCATGCTTTTTTCAAAAGGAATGAAAAAAATGAAAGTAATTCTCGTTGTTCTGTTAACGCTACAATTTTTAGTGGCCAGTTTTTATGGGCTGTTATTTTTTAGAAGCAACACACGCCATGCTTTATTAGAGGAACAGACAGCACAGGTGATTTTGCATTTTATTGAAGATGCTGAACGTGAAGGCTTTGACCGCTTGCTTTCCTTTGTCAATGAGCATGGACTCATGCTTGTCCGCTTCGTTTATTTAGATGAAACAACCATTGTTATTTACACCAATGATGTCACACTTGCAGGAGAAGTTGTTTTACAAGACGGGCGACTGCCTACCATGGGAACGACTGAATTTTTAAGCAATGTCCAAACCGATGACTTCAATCAAGTTGGCGCGATTAACCATGTGTTACCTGGGTTCACAGTGATGGTCAGTCGAATCGAAAACAATCAAAATTTTGATGTAAGTGGTTTTTATGACATTCATACGACTGATCGTGCGGTGATTGATCAGTTGCTAGAAGCCTTAGTCGATTACACCTTCCAAAGCGAAGTGTGGGCGATTGCAGAAGATCAGCTGAGCCTATTGGAACGTTTGAATACGCAAGCCTTGACCGATAGACAAGTCCCAGAAATGTTCATGATCATGACAATGGTGAGTTTAAGTGCCTTTTTTGGGGTGATGCATGATGTGATCTCTCGTTTTAAAGCCATTGGTGTGTATCAAATCCATGGTTATTCAACCCGAAAAATCATCTTCCTTTTGCGTATGCGACTGTTTAAGATGTTGGTGGCTTCCTTTATACTTGCGCTCATCATAACGGCAAGCTATGTCCATTTAATGGGGTATGTCGGGCTGATTGGTCTTTTGTTTCAGCTTTTAATGTGGTTGGGCATTGGCTTGATCCTCATATATGCCATGTTGACGAGTCTGCTTGTCAAAGGGTATGTCGTGGCTTTGAAAGTGGCACATTTAATTAAAGGGCAAAAAACGAATCAGCTACCACAACTACTTAACCATTGCTTAAAAGTGGTCTTTTTGGCTTTCTTTCTCATCGTGTCACAGGTCGCCTTTTTCGATTTACATGCGGTACATATGCGACTCAAGCATGCCAATCAATGGGAATTAGCCATTGATACATATCGAATTGTTGTCTCAGATGATGGTTCTTGGGGGGATGTAGCATTAACGGTTGCGTTATATGAGGGCTTGGAACAGGTGTATCACTACTTATCAACGTATCATCAAGGTTTTTTTATGGAAGCAAATGTTATCATGTCCCTCGATATGGGATGGAGTCCTTATTTTGACAACCCCGATGTGAATTTAGCACTATCGCCCAATGGATATGCGGTGCACATAAGTCCGAACTTTTTAAACATGAATCCAATTGTTGCAGTTAATGGCATGGACGTTTTGGAACAGATCAATTGGGATGCGTACGTCTGGAATATTTTAGTCCCTGAACAGTTAAAGGCGTATGAAGCCGAATTGTTAGAGAACTATTTGGAAGCATTTTATTTTCGTAAAGTTGGGTTAACCAATAGCTATCATCTTGCGTTAGATTTGCCTTTTATCGAGACGCCGATTGAGGCGCTAAGCATCAACATCATTTACGTTGAAAGTGGTCAGTATTACTTTACTTTTGATGAAGGGGTGAGGCCTGAAGTGGGTAATCGGGTGTTAGATCCTGTGGCGATTCTTTATACAGGCAGTATACATCTCAGTGATCTCGGCGCCATGGCATCATCAGGCCTTTTCTTTCAAACAGCAGCCATTGATGCTTATGGGGAGATTTATCCGATGTTGCGCGAATTAGGCTTAGAGCGAAATATTTGGGGAGTGACACCGATGTTTGATCAAAGCATGCAAACGTGGACGCAACTCATCAATCAGTTGATGCGACAAGTTATTTTCGTGATGATTCTGCTGTTAGCTAACTTACTCGTGACCTATCAGCTCATTTCCAATTATTTTGACAGTGATAAATTAAAATTAGTCATTAAACGCAATTTTGGGTACCACCCATTTAAGCGAAATGCGCTATTTATTTTAACATATCTCGGCTATACACTGATGATCACCTTAATGTTAAGCATTTTCTTAGGTTGGGCGAGCTTGGTGACGGGACTTTTATTTATCGTTTTAGATGTGATGATGTCCATGATATTCGAGCGACGGTTAATGAAAAAATCATTCGCAGAGATTATGAAAGGAGAGCGATGATAAGAAAAGTGTAAACGAGCGTGTTAACTTCCGTTGAAATCTTGAAGCATTGGATCAAAACGAGCAAATGTGCTATATACGCCATGGTACATGCTTTTTACTTGTACGCAGCCAAATGATGAAGGAAGGAGGTGATGCGTTTTGGCTTTTTTAGATATTTGGCATATCATGTGGATTTTTATTTATTTCCTAGGTGCTTATGTGCTGTGCATGTGGTTAAAAACGAAAACGCCGCAGGTGCAACGAAGCGTCATTTATGGTTTGATTTTAATTAATTTTGTGATTCATTTCGTGGGTCCAGCATGGACGCGTGACACGTTAAGCGAGTGGGTGTTACATGTATCGATGTTAAATATTTGTGCGGTGCTCGTCTTTGTGTCGCCATTTCTTTATTGGCAACAAGATCGCTTTTTGAAGCCGGGTTGGGTATACATGTCCATTATCGGTGCGTTGGGCTTATTGATCTTTCCTGAATACGCCATTGGTCAAGATCCGCTTTCTTTTCATATGATCCGCTTGTTCGGGCAACATGCACTGTTGTTTTTTGTCCCCATTTTAATGATCAGACTTGACCATGTAAAATTGAGATGGCGCGATACTTGGACCTCTTCTGTCTTTCTCGTGATGATTTTGATTACAGTCATTGCCAATGCGGCAGTGATGGAAGTATTAGGTGTCGTCACAAATATGCGAAGGATCAATGGGGCATTTCAATGGCATCCAGGTTCTTTAGCAACCGTTGTTGATTGGGCCATCCCTGATGTTTTCATGACCGTCCCTTTTGGACCGGCTGCTGGAGACGCTGTTTACTGGCCCTTGTTTTACATGCTACCTGTCTTTATTTTATTTATTTTTCCTGTAACCCTCGGAATCAATGCCATCGATAAAGGACTCAGAGACTGGTTAGCAAAGCGGCAATAGTCGGTACAAATTTGAAATGGAGTAGGTGTCTATGACGTATCAATTGATGTATAAAGATGATGTTGTCATCGAATTTGACCCAAAAAGCATTGAAAGTTATGACTGTGTTAACGAAAAGTTGTTACCCATTGGCATTCAAAATGGCATGAACCTTGAAAGCTGGCTCAGACAACGACGTGCGGATAAATCAAGGGTATCGGTCAGAAAGTTGTTTGCAACTTTAAAAATGAATTTTGGTCAAGATGGTTACATCAGTCAATTTAGAAAGCCCACTGATTTTTGGTGGATTCGAAAAAAAGGGAGTGATGACGTTTTCGATGTCCCCATTGAAGACTTACATTTGATCACCCTTAATCTTGAAGCGATTGTTCCGAAAAGCCCACGAACTTTTGAAGTTGCCAATATTGGCAGTTATGAAAAAGGCTGGAAAGAGAATCATTTGATTAAATTTGGAAAAGTGAATGAGCTTTTTTCGGAACTGTTATATGCGAACATTTCGACTGGATATATGCCAACTGCCCAATATGGTGTTGAAAAAATTAAAGGCCACCTTTTTATTTCGTCATTGAATTTTATTGATCAATCAGTCGGTGAATATTTGGTTCTTGCTGATGAATGGACAGGGACGGGATCAGAAGAAGGGTTTGAAGGATGGTTTGATCAGTTCAAAGGGCAATTGTCTGAAGCAGAAGTGTCGGCATTAAGTATCATGCATTTTTTAGATGTTGTCATGAATAATTTTGATCGACATTGTCAAAATTTCGGATTTGTTTACGATGAAGCTGGTGAACGAAGGTTAGCACCCAATTTCGATTTTAACTTATCCATTATTGGTTATAACAGTTTAAAACAGCTGGGTGAAAATGAAATGCCACTTAGCACTTATTTTGAGTTATTTGATGACATACCGCTTGCTGTGAAACATGTGCCGGATATCAAAAAGTTGGAACAAGAAATTATAAAAATTTGTCATCTGTTAGCACTTGATGGTCACAACTACTTGCCCGTTGCTCAATGGATTGTGACGCGATGGAAGACGTTAATAGGTGGCATCTTTTAAAAAATAGCGATGACCCGTGTATGTGAGGCATCGCTATTTTTTTAGTGATCGCTGAGCATATTGTATTAGTCCAACAGTGTTTGAAAGAAAGACTGGACATGTTCGATGTGACGGGTCGTAGCAGAAATGCCTAAAACAAGGGTATCTGCAGCTGCGATGTAGTCATCGAAAAGAGGGAAATACTGGAGATAAATGCCGTAGTCGTTATGAAGCCGGTTTTCTGGAACATCCCATCCTAGTTCGCTGATGTTTTTAAAGTATCCCATTTGATCCATGGTTTGGAAGTCTGAAAGGGTCGTAATGATGATGTCAATGACACCTGCGCCTGAATGGGTGGCCAAGACTTGGACGGTTTCGAATGTAATGGCCAGGTTTTGTACGGTAATTTCATGGTTGTTGAATTGTTCATCAGTTAAAAATAAAGATTCAAGCGTGGGGATCAGGTCAAAATCGACCCAAATACCAGGTGGAGGTTCAGGAAAGGACGTCGGTGAGGTGACATCAATTTCAATGTCTTCATCCATTAAATCAGGTAGTTGAAACGAACGAACGGTATGGTCAAAGCCACTGACAACGGTAAGATGTAAATAATGATTCGTTTGAGTCAAAAACGCATGCAACATGGAAGCAACGACAAGCATCCCTGAGATACTTCCGATGATTTGCCATCGATAATATTCCCAAATATAAGCGGTTTTTTCACGCGTCGTCATCGTTGCCGTTGCTTCTTTAAATGTCGGACTGTCTTTGTCACGTTTGTTTTTAGCCATTAAAATCGCCAACCCTTTCTCATCATGCTCATTTTTGCAAGTTTTTAGTATAGCATGTTTTTTAAACTCAATATTAAGTTAAGGATGCAACATTTAAAAAGATTTCTCACGCAACGAGAAACCTTTTTAAATCTTCAAGTGTCTTATAAAGCCAATTCATAAATGGCTTTGACATCTGCTTCTGTAATTTGAACGAATCCACCAAATGACGCACGCCCACTCATGGCACTGGTTACCAGTTTGTCAATTTCATGGGTGGGTAAGTTGGCATCAGCAAATCGAATTGGCATGTTAATGTCTTGATAGAACCGTTCTAATTCAGCGATCCCTTTTAAAGCTGTTTCTTCTAAATTGGCGGTGTTGATTTCAATGTCAAAGACACGATTTGCAAATTGGGCAAAGAATGGCATGTCATGATGGTAAACATGTTTCATCCAAGCTGGAATAATGATACATAAGCCAGCCCCATGTGATAAATCATAGAAGCCACTTAATTCATGTTCAATTTGATGGCTTGACCAATCACCACCACGTCCAAGTCCTAACCAATCGTTGTGTGCCACCATCCCAGCGAGCATGATTTCAGCACGCAACTCATAATTGTTCGGATCTTTGAAAATTTTGCGTCCTAATTCAACGATGGTTTTCATCGTCGCTTCACATAAGCGTGTCGTATAAATATCATGACGTTGCTGTGTGAAATAACGTTCAACAACATGGGCAAACATGTCAGCTAGTCCACATGATGTTTGATAGTCGGGTAGGGTAAAGGTTAATTCGGGATTTAAAATAGAAAATACCGGTCGCAATTTTGGATGGCCATAGCCACGTTTTTCATTGGTTTTTTCATGGGTGATGACCGTAGCGGTACTCGCTTCACTTCCAGCAGCTGGAATGGTCAAAACGGTTGCGACTTTCAAGCAATCTGTTGGTTTTGCACCTTTTGTATATAAATCCCAGAAATCACCATCATAATAAACGCCTGCTGCAATGGCTTTTGCTGAATCAATGACTGAACCACCACCGACAGCTAAAATGAAGTCAATATTTTCGTTGCGGCACAGTTCAATGCCCTCATAGACGAGGCTTGCACGTGGATTGGGTTTAACACCACCTAGCTCAACAAACGCAATGCCAGCTTCGGTTAATGAGGTGACGACTTTGTCATATAAACCCGTTGCTTTCGCCGAAGCACCACCATAGTGTAAGAGCACTTTTTTCGTATGCTTCGCTAATTCAGTCCCAACTGTTGCTTCAGTATCTTTTCCAAAGATAATTTTTGTTTCGTTTTGATAATTAAAATTGAACAATTAAATCGCCTCCAAATGTAATAAAACCATTATACCATATATTTTTAATTTTTAAATCACTTTTTGCTTGACAATTTTAAATGAATGGACTATAATTTAAGATGTTATTAGCACTCGATAAAGAAGAGTGCCAAATTCAAAAGAGATGAGGGATAACATGAAAGCATTTCAAACAGAATCAAAACGAATTTTAGATTTAATGATTAATTCCGTGTATAAAAATAGAGAAATTTTCTTACGTGAATTAATTTCTAATGCGAGTGATGCCATTGATAAAATGTACTACAAATCGCTAACAGACGACGACTTAACGTTTAACGCAGATGACTATTACATCAAAATCACGACTGATTCAGAAGCACGTACATTAACGATTGAAGATACGGGAATTGGAATGAATGCATCTGATATGGAAAGTCATTTAGGAATCATTGCCAACAGTGGCTCATTTAAATTTAAAAATGAAGCTAAAATCGAAGATAATCACGAAATCATCGGTCAATTTGGTGTTGGTTTTTATTCTGCTTTCTTAGTTGCAAAAAAAGTAGACGTTTATTCGAGTTTAGCAGGCGAGGCAACGACAAATAAATGGTCATCTGAAGGCGCAGAAGGCTATACCCTTGAGCAAGTAGACACCGAACTAACGGGCACAAAAATTGTGTTAACATTAAAAGACAATACAGAAGACGAAAGCTATGACGATTTTTTACAAACACACACACTTCGTCGCATCATTAAAAAGTATTCTGATTTTATTCGATACCCCATTAAGCTTGATGTGACAACGAGCCAATTAAAAGAAGGCAGTGAAGATGAGTATGAAGAAGTGACGAAGGAAGAAATCATCAATTCACAAATTCCAATTTGGAAAAAAAATAAAAGCGAATTGACAGATGAAGACTATGTTAACTTCTATCGTGAAAAGCATTTTGGATTTGATCAACCGTTGTTACATACCCACATTTCGGTAGATGGAAATGTGTCTTATCAAGCCATTTTATATGTACCAGGAAGTGCACCATTTGATTTCCATACACCTGATTACAAAAAAGGATTGGAATTATATTCAAGTGGCGTCTTGATTATGGACAAGTGTGAAGATTTAGTACCGGACTACTTTAATTTTGTGAAAGGGATTGTGGATTCTGAGGATTTGTCGTTAAATATTTCGCGTGAAGTGTTACAAAATGACCGTCAATTAACACTTATTGCAAAAAATCTACAAACGAAAATCAAAAATGAACTCGCAAAGTTAATGAAGAACGACTTTGATCAATATGTTTCATTTTTTGAATCATTCGGTCGAACGTTGAAGTTTGGTGTTTATTCTGACTTTGGTGCGAACAAAGAAGTGTTACAAGATTTGTTGATTTTTGAATCAAGTCATGAAGATAAGTATACGTCTTTAGCAGCGTATGTTGAACGCATGAGCGAAAGTCAAGAAGCCATTTATTATGCAACGGGGGAAAGTAAAGAACGCATTAAAAAGTCACCGCAAGCTGAAAGCTTACTTGATGCGGGTCATGAAATTTTATATTTCACGCATGATGTGGATGAGTTTGCCATTAAAATGTTAATGACTTATGCAGAAAAACCGTTTAAGCCAGCTGCTGAATTTAAAGCAGAAGGAGATTCAAAAGCCGACGAAGAAGCGAATGAAACGTTTAAAGACATTTTTGAAGCGATGGGTGAAAAACTCGAGGGCAAAGTATCAGCTGTCCAAGCGTCAAGTCGCTTAAAGCGTCATCCAGTTGCGCTAGGAAGCAAAGGAGAGATTTCCATCGAAATGGAAAAAGTCATGAATGCCATGCCAAATGGTGGTGATGTGCAAGCTGAGAAAGTGCTTGAAGTCAATACGAATCATGAAATATTTGCAGCGCTTAAAGCAGCCCAAGCGGGTGATGAATCAAGGTTTGAATTGTTAACCCATGTGCTTTATAACCAAGCACGTTTAATCGAAGGGTTAGACATTGAAGATCCAGTTGGCTTTGCACAAAATGTCAGTCGATTAATCGTTTAACATTGCGACATTCAATTTAAGAAGTTGTCAAAATCGTGAATTCTTTTGGTAAACTGGTTCTCAAATGATCCCAAATGTGGTATACTGAAGTCAATGATAAAACGAGAGGTGAGTTGTGTATGCCAGCAAAATATTATAAAGTCAGTACAACAGAAGATGGAAGTGTTTCAGTAAATGCGCAAAGTTTTAAAATTATGGCACGTGGGGCACTCGCTGAAATCAAAGGGATTTGTAAAACATTTGAAACGATTACACCCTCTATTACCGAAAAGTTTAATAACAAAAAGCATCGTAGTGGGGTTGAAGTCGAGCTTGAAGATGATGGTGTCGTCATTGATGTTTATTTAAGTGTTCATACAGGACAAAAAATTGTGGAAGTCGCTGAAAATGTACAGCGATCTGTTCATGAAATGATTAAAAATATGACATCTATGCAAGCCAAAGCGGTTTATGTCCATGTTGTTGATGTAGATTTTGAATAAAATGGCATCTGAAAATAAGATCAAAAAATAAAAAAATAGCATTCTCTTAAAAATAAATAAGAGAATGCTCTTTACTTTGATTGTCAAACAATGTATACTCTTGTTAAAGAGATTAAAGAAATAATGGAATTTATAGATGTTCCTTTAAGGCTATATGAACCAATTATGAGACAATCAGAATCAATAAAAGGAAGAGACGCCACGATGAATGACATAAACAGAATACCAGAAGACGATACAAAAGAAATATTAAATGATTTATTTGTTGATATTTTCAATCAAGTGCTTGCTTTAGAGAAAAAGATTTTTGAACAAGATAAGAATTTTCGTGATGTGAGTATGACAGAAACGCATGTGCTTGAAGCGGTACGTAAATGTGATCCTCCGACCATGGGGATTATTGCAGCCAAGTTGCAAATCACACCTGGCACATTAACATCTTCTGTCAACAAATTAATTGACAAAGGCTATGTTAATCGTCACCGCAGTGAAGTAGATCGCCGGGTTGTTACACTTAGCTTGACTGAAAAAGGTGAATCGATTTTTCAACTTCATGAAGAGTTTCATCGTGATTTGGTCGAAGCTGCTGTTGCAGACTTAGAAAATCGTGAAGATTTAAAAAAAGCCTTACAAAGTATGCATCGGTTTTTTCAAAAGATACGTGAAAAATATTGATCTTGATCCAAAAATAGCGCACATGTTAAAGGTGGGGAGTGGTATGTCATAAAGAAACAGTATTTATTTAAAATAATCGTTTTAGTTTTAAACTTAATTGCATTTTTCAGCTTGTTTTTTATGGCACATTCAGCTGCTTCTGAACAGAGTGACAGTCATTGGTACCTTGGGAGTCATTCACATCTTACTTATACAACTGCTCGCATTCTCAATGTGATTTCAGATCAAACATTTATGCCTGAAGCAGAAGGGTTGGTAGAAGTTGAAGACCCGTTACAAGGTCTTCGTCGAGGAACGATTTTATATGAAGTTGAAATTTTACGAGGGTCGTTTTCAGGAGAAGTTTTAGAAGCGACGTATCATATCAACTCGCTTGCACATGTTCACTTTGATATCGGAGATCGGGTGTCTGTTCGCATTTTCGAATTTGAAGGCGAATTTATGGTCGTTGAAGTGCGTTATCCAGAGCGGACTGAACTACTTTTGGGTGCCATTGGGTTGTTTTTGATTTTTTTATGTTTAATTGGAGGCAAGCGTGGCATGCTTGCTGCGATGGGGCTTGTTTTTACTGTTGTGTGTGTGATTTTTTTACTCATTCCACTGATTATTGCTGGATTTCCAGTTGTACAAATGACACTCATTGTGTTGATGTTGGTCACATTTTCAACAGTCACACTTTTAGCAGGCTTGAGCGTCAAAAGTATGGCAGCGATTTTAGGAACGCTCAGTGGGATTGGACTTGCTGCTTTGTTTGCACATCTTACGGGAAATTTGATTCATGTGAGTGGGTATAACATGGGTAATTATCGTGCCATTATGCATTTGTCAGATGGGGCGCAAATTAGCGGTTTGTTTGTAAGTAGCGTGCTTGTCGCTGCAATTGGTGCCATTATGGATGCGTCAATGTCGGTTGCCTCAGCCATGGGTGAAGTGAAGTCCGCTCATGGCAACATTTCAGCGATTGCGTTATTTAAAGCAGGCTTTAATGTGAGTCGAGACGTCATTGGAACCATGTCGAGCACGTTGATCCTTGCGTTTATTGGCGGAAGTTTATCAATGATGATTTTTATCTATACAACAGATGTGTCATTGAATCAATTTATGAATAACCCTTTTATTGCGATGGAAATTGTTAAAGGCATCGCTGGAAGCTTTGGAATTATGCTTGCGGCACCTTTAACTGCTGTCATTTCAGCGAAATTATTAACGATGAAGAAATGTTACAGTGAGTGAGCATGATTGGGTATACGACGAATTGGGATGGGTATTCTATCAGTAGTACAGCTGAAAGAATGAAAAAGGGGATCTCCAATCATGCGTCGACAAATAAAGCTTTTTAACCGATTAACCGTCTCATTGATCTTATCGCTATTCGCTATTTTTTATATGGGCATATCCAAACCTGCTTTTGCGAAGCGGGAACCTGTGGTGTTTTGTGGTCATCAAGCTGACCCCGCTCAAGCGACGATTTTAACAGATGAGCAAGCGCTGTCTTATTTGGCACTTGTTAATCGATGTTATCGGGTATCCAATGAATTTAAACCCGCTGATTTATCAGTTGTCAATGTCAAGAGCATCAACATGCATTGGGGACCTCATTTACTAAGAGAAACAGCAGCCCGTGCTGCTGAAGACCTGTTTCAAGCTGCCGAAAAAGACGGCATGGTTTTGATTGCAACAAGTGCTTATCGGACACATGAACACCAAACCATTTTCTATGAGAACAATGTCGCAAGATTAGGGGTAGAAGAAGCAAGACGCGTGAGTGCAGTGCCAGGGCACAGCGAGCATCAATTGGGACTTGCATTGGATGTGTCAACTGATGCACTTGAAGGGAATTTGGTTGAAGCGTTTGCGCAAACGCCAGAAGGAAAATGGATTCGTGAGCAAGCGCATCATTTTGGCTTTATGATAAGCTATCCGCAGCATCGAGAAGTTGACACAGGGTTTATTTATGAGCCGTGGCATCTTCGCTTTGTCGGTGTAGCAGTTGCCACTGAACTGTTTGAGACTGGACAAGTCTTAGAAGAATTTTTATGGCATGAGGACAGTGAAACAGGGCTTATTTGGTACGGTTGAAACTTTGTGTGAGAGCTGTTAACAGCGTGAAAACGTATGTGATACTGAAAACTTCATTTCAATGGATAGAGAAATGTGATGAGTTATGGTAAAATAAGTCTGATTTTTTAAAATTTGAAGCTCTATAAGACAAGAGGTTTATCAAAAGATGAGAGATGGAGTTGAATAAAAATGTCAAAAGCACCTGTTGCAGTCATCATTTTAGATGGCTTTGGATTAAGAGATGAACAAGAAATGAATGCTGTTGCCCAAGCGAAAATGCCTCATTATGAAAAATATTGGAAAACTTATCCGCATACGACTTTAGTGGCTCATGGAGAAGATGTTGGATTACCGGAAGGACAAATGGGTAATTCCGAAGTCGGACATTTGAATTTAGGTGCAGGACGTGTTGTTTATCAATCGTTGACACGAATTAATGTCTCCATCAAAGACGGCTCTTTTTATACCTTGCCAAGATTGGTTGAAGCTTTTGATCAAGCAAAAGCGCATGGAAAAAAGGTTCATGTGTTAGGGTTGTTATCTGATGGTGGCGTTCACTCTCACAGGGATCATATGACTGCATTGGTTAAAGCAGCGAAAGATCAAGGGATTACTCATGTGTATGTCCATGCTTTTTTAGATGGGCGCGATACGCCACCACAATCTGCTGCAGGATTTATAACTGATTTCGAAAAGGCTTTAACTGAACTTGGCGTTGGGACTGTCGCAACGGTCAGTGGACGTTATTATGCCATGGATCGTGATACGAATTATGATCGAACACAAGTCGCATATGATGCGATGACAATTGGGACTGGGTCACAGTTTGAGTCAGCTTTAGCAGGGATTGAAGCCGCTTATGCAAGTGACGTGACAGATGAGTTTGTGAAACCTTTTGTTGTCGATGCATCTGGGTTGATCGAAGATGGGGATGTCGTCATCTTTGCTAACTTCCGTCCCGATCGTGCGAAACAAATTTCCATTGCTTTGTCTGATCCAATAGGTGTTGCCAATGATGCGAAAGTATCTGTGTTAGATGCTTCAAAAGGGCCAAAAAATGTTCATTATGTTTCGATGATGAGTTACGGTTCAAAAGTAATGGGACCTGTTGTGTTTGAACCGCAAGCATTAACCAACACATATGGTGAAGTACTAGCCAAGAACGGTTTAAAGCAGTTAAGAATTGCAGAAACTGAGAAATACCCGCATGTCACTTTCTTTTATGATGGTGGCGTTGAGTTAGCACTTGAAGGAAAAACGACAGTGTTGATTGATTCTCCTAAAGTAGCGACTTACGATTTGAAGCCTGAAATGTCAGCTTATGAAGTCGCTGCAGCATGTGTGGCTGAGATTCATCAAGATGTTCATGATGCGATTGTCTTAAATTTTGCTAACCCTGATATGGTGGGACATAGTGGAATGTTGGAACCAACCATTAAAGCGAATGAAGCAGTCGATGAATGTTTAGGACAAGTCGTAGAAGCCGTCCTTGCAAAAGGGGGAACGGCTGTCATTGTGGCTGATCATGGAAATGCTGAAGTAATGGAAGTAGGCGGTGTACCGCATACAGCACATACCATTAACCCAGTGCCTTTTATTGTGACGAAAGAAGATGCCGTATTGCGTCAAGATGGGCGTTTATGTGACGTTGCACCGACTTTATTACAGCTATTGGGCGTCGCACAACCTGCCGAAATGACTGGGAAATCTGTGATCAAATCATGAAATAGAAATAAGCGCGTTGAAAGAAGTATCAATGAATCATTTAACCACGCATTGACATGAAATAAGCCATGAGCGCACCTAATGCAATAAAGGGTGCAAAAGGAATGGGCTTATTTTTTTTTGTCATTAAAACATAGATCAAAGCAATGCTGCTTGAAAACAAGATGGCTGTGAATAAAGCATGGTAGGATAACACCAAACCGATGACACCATAGAGTTTAATATCACCACCGCCAATGGTTTCTTTTTTGAAAAGGAACTTTCCCATTAAAGAAGCGCCATAGAAAAATAAAAAGCCGATTAAACCAGTGAGGATGTTGACATCTGTAAAGAAGAAAGCAGCGCCGAAGATCATGAGGATTTTGTTAGGAATAAGTTGGTAATAAAGATCTGTTAAAGTGACCGTTAACAGCAAGGAGAAAAAAAGCCATGCTTGAATGAGATCGATGTGAGACAGCGATAAAAAAATAGGCGGTAGTGTAAAGAGTAATCCGCCGATGATCTCGACAGCGAGATAGACCCTTGAGATCTTGGATCGACAGAACGTACACTTGCCTAACTGGAGGCAGAAGGATAGAATAGGGACAAGCTCTTTCCAAGTGAGTGTTTTGTGACAATGGGGACAAGCTGACCGACGAGACCACCAGTTCTGATGCTGAGGCAGTGCCTGCGCGACGACATTTAAGAAAGATGCAGCAACTGAGCCAACTATGAATGTTAAGCTAAAAATTTCCATGAAAAATCACCTCTTTTAAAATCCCCCCTACTTATTAAATACGCAAAAAAATGTTTAAAAACTTTCGATTTTAATTCAAAATAAAGAAATGAATGTTAAAAACCTTTTATTAACCAAATAAAAACAAAATATAGAACGAGTAGAGATGAATAAAAAAAATCGAAAAAACCTATCATTTCAAGTCGAATTATGGTATAATTTTGATCATATCATTAAAGATTTTGGAGGCAAAAGTTCGATGAAGCTTTTAAATAAATGTTTAAAAATATGCTTAGCATTTTTGATGTTAAGTTTGTCACTGAGTACAGCTTTAAGTGTTGACATTGAGACGCTAGAGGTTCATATAGATTCAAATGATGAAGGATATGGCATAGATGTTGAGCTTGATTCATTTGGTGAAACCTTTTATGAGGATGAGCATGATTTTGACCTTTTTGAATGGGATGAAACCTTTTATGAAGATGAGCATGATTTTGACCTTTTTGAATGGGATGAAACCCTTTATGAGGATGAGCACCATTTTGAATGGGGTGAAGACGATTTCTTTTTAGATGATGATCAGGTGAGAAGTGAACAGCCGATTCCAGCAATTGAAACATATGTACCTGAAATGCTCTTTGCTGACGATATGCTTTTAGCAGTTAGCGAATCTGAAACTTTTGAATCCATGATGCCACCAAGGGGCAGATCAGTTGCTGCAGTAGGATCTGGATTGGTTCAATTTGTACTCGAGCCTATTCAGTCAAGTTTACCAGCTGGTGTGACCATGGCACAAGCACGCGCTGCTGCTTTTAATTCGATTCATGTTTATCACAGGTTTTATGCAACTGAAACAGGGACAAACCTAGCAACAGGCATTAATGGCTCATTTGCACGTGATGCACTCTTTTTAGGAGAGTCTGCAAATGGGAACAGATTCCGAGTGATGATCGCTGGATTTGAAGGATATGTGCCACGTGTGGGACAACAACGAAGAATCACGGTTAATGTCAATGGAACCAATCGAACCTTTGATGTGACGATGAATGCGGTGTTTGTACCATTTGGTAATTATCCAACTGTGACTGCTGGGAACGTCCAAACGATGTCGCACTATGTCAATCGAAATGGCGAGTTGTTTAGATATTTAACCAATAATGTGACAACACCAGGTGGGTTTACGCGCTTTTTGACTGGACCTGCGCCGAGCTGGATGACTCAAAATACCAGGTATTATAGTTACGATGGTGTGTTTTTCTATCGAAACCCAAGAAATATTCGACCTGGAGGTAGTGGTGCGGTCAATGCCAACAATCCATTCTTTAATTACTTTCAGTATTTATCATTCAGGTCACATTCAACGGTCACAGCTGCAGAATTAAATACATTTTTAAACAATTGGCTTCATACGACAAACAGTGTCATGAGAAATCAAGGAAATGCGTTTATTAATGCGCAGAATCATTATGGCATCAATGCTTTATTAATGTACGCCAAAGCCATGCATGAAAGTGCAGGTGGTACGAGCTCAATTTCGATGAATAACAACAATCTTTTTGGGCTAGGTGCAATTGACGCAGCCCCTGGGACTAACGCTTGGCATTTTGATTCGCCTGCAGCTTCGATCAACAATCTTGCAGATGGGTGGCTTTCTCGTGGCTACTTATGGCCGGGCGATTGGCGCTATGAAGGACCTCATGCTGGGAGTAAAGCAAGCGGGATGAATGTTTGGTATGCAACAGACCCTTATTGGGGACAAAAAATTGCAGGCTGGGCGTTTCGAATTGATCGCACGCGACTTGCTGCCAACAGAGACTTTAATCGTGAACAAATTGCGATTAGACAAAACACCGCTTCTGTAGCAGTTACTCATGCAAGTGGGACAACCCTCTATACAGCGAATCCACGTCAAAGACGCTACTTTCCATTTCTAGTCATTGGCACTGCAAGTAACAATAGATTACGCGTTGTGACAGATCCAGCGATTACAAATGGTGTCTCTAACCGTACAGCAAGATTTGACCGAAGTACAGCAATTGGCTATATTCCAAGCAACAATGTTTGGCTCACAGGTGGAAGTGGTGTTCAAGCCTCACCTCCACCCGCAACCACGCATCAAATAACGACGGTAAGAGAAACAGGTGTTACCCGTCGAACAGCAACATTTCGTCAAGGTCCGGGTGCACATTACACCAGTATTAGGAGCATTCGTGGCAATACAAATGTAAGAGTTACAGGTAGAAGTGGTGAGTGGTATCGTGTTGTGATTGATGGCACAACAGGTTGGTTAAGAAGAAGTGCTGTTGCAAGGACACGTCAGCATGCGGTGGTCACGACGAACAATGCCCATGTTCGTACGGGAAGAGGGGGGAACTACTCAAGTTTAACCCAATTGCCAAGAGGGCATCGTGTGATCATCATGCGCCGCACAGAGAACTGGTCACGTGTCACGACGAATGGACATACAGGTTGGATTCGAAACAGTGATTTAAGAACTGGAAATGCCATGCGACCGGGTCGCACACGCATTAATAATGTCCAAGTACATGCGAGACCACGAGCAGATTCTGAAATTCGTCATCGACTGCCACAACATACGAACCTGATGATTATTCAACATACTTACTCAGCAGATGGTTGGTCTCAAGTTCGTATTAGTCATCAAGGAGGTACTTTAAATGGTTGGGTAAGATCAAGCCAAGTTGAAACACGTGCATTTAATCGTCGAACCAACCAAAATGGTATTTTAAGATCTGGACCAGGTGTTCATTTCCGTAACTTACGTACCGTTTCGACAAATACGACTGTAACAGTGAGAATGCGTGCTGGTAATTGGTATCATATTCACTTTTATGTGAATGGACAACGAATATATGGTTGGTTGAATCGAGAAAATTTTTCAAGAGTTACTTTGCGATAAACCAAATAGGAACCTAACTTTAGCTGTTGATCAAATGATCAGCAGCTTTTTTGGTGTGAATTGCCCATGATAAATGAGCGGATGAGCGTCATTAAACATTTGTTGATGACTTCTTCTTTTGAGAAGCGCGCGTTCTGTTATAAGTGAGTCATTTAAAAAATGATTAATGTGTTTAAATTGAGCTGTTTTTTTAAAAAAAGGTATTAGAATGTTTAAAATCAATGTGATAGATAATTTTCTTGTTGGAATTTGTCGAATAATCTTTGACAAGCACGTTTAAATATAGTATGATTTTTAACGAACCAACAAAGGGCGATATATTAGAGGAGGTAATCATGTGATACCAAATATGAGATTTCCAGGAATTATAAACACCCGTGCACTACTTCGTGAGACGGAGCAGACAAGTTCGGCTACATTGACCATTCTAGACCGACATACATACGTTACCATTTTGGGGCATCCTGCAACAGGTAGTCGTCGGACGCAAGTTCAAGATGGGAACACAATAGGGTGGGTTAACAGTAACAGCATAGAAGCGGCTCAGCGTCTAGGCATTATCAATGCTGCAACACCACTTCGTCGAGATTCAAATCGATCTGAAACAACAACGATTAGAAATCTACCAAGAAATCATCATGTGACCATTTTAGGGATGAACGCAACAGGTAGTC
>WRKJ01000058.1 GCA_009778135.1 Defluviitaleaceae bacterium | reverse complement strand
CATGGGTAACAAAAATAACAGCTTTACCCATTTCATTTAACTTTACGAGCAGTTCAAACACGACATCACGGTTCTTTTCGTCGAGATTTCCAGTCGGCTCATCCGCGAACACGTAATCTGATTCTTTCAAGTACAATCGTGCAATCGCAACCCGTTGTTGCTCCCCACCCGACAACTGATAAATTTTCTTTGACAAAGTTGCCGAATTTAAATTAACAAAATGTAAAGCTTCCTTCATTAACGACTTCTTATTCACACCTTTGCGGTATTCCAAGGCAATCTTTAAGTTCGCTTCCACTGTTTCATTTTCAATTAAAGCATAATTTTGGAACAAATAACCAAATTGATGACGCTGTGTCATCATGATTTCTTTGCGACTTAAATTCACAACACCTTCGACAATCACTTCACCGAAATCTGGTTTTTCTAAAAGACCCAACATATTTAAAATCGTTGTCTTACCTTTACCCGATTCCCCTGTAATGGCGATAAAATCACCTTTTTCAATTTTGATATTAAAATCGGATACCACCGCTTCATTATTAAATGCCTTTGTGATATTAACTGCTTCTATCATTCCTAACGTTCTCCCTTCATAATTTCTGAGAATGACTTTTTCATCAACCGTCGTTCGAACATCATCGCAGCTCCTATATCGAAAGCGATAAAGGCAAGTCCAATTAACGCCATTTCACTTCCTAATGGTAAGGTTAGAAATAACACCAGTGGCAAGGTATAAGCTAGAAATCCACTAGCAAAGCGTTTATTTCGTTTTAAAAAGCCATATCCAAATTTTGCTTTTACAAACAGCTTAAACTTATTACGTTCAAAGTAATTCGCCATGAGGCTGTATGTCACAGTGACACTTGCGATCATGAGAATAGCAATAAAACCAATCAGTCGGATAAACTGTTCTTGAACAGACCTCAAGTTTCTCATGTTTCCATCAAATACGGAATCCACACGAAAAATAACGGATTCCAGTCCAGATTCTGTAATGAATGGCAATATTTCATCAAATGGATTAAGCGCATCTGTATAAAAATAAAAGCTACTTGTCATCATCGCCGTTAAACTACTTAAATCAATGTTTCCCGTATAAATCCTAACAGTCGGATCCAATAAACGTCCACCTGTCCTAGGACTTACCCACCAATAGTTAAAAGAAAAATAATATTGATTATCTTTCACATAAATGAGGTTAACACTTAATTCGTCAATGCTCTTTTCATATAAAGGAAGGTTCAATTCCTCATTAAAGATATTACTAACATGTACCTTTTGATGATAAAATCGACCCAAATAAAACTGATAAACTGCCGCTTCACGCGGCATTAAAGCTTCTGGAATTAACACATTTAATACATGATCATCCCAAATGATTTGATCTTTAATCGCGACGCCATTCAACGTTTCGATAGGATTGAATTGAAAAAAATTCGGACTCACTGTAATGGTATAACCCTCTGGATAATATTCATAAGGTGCATCTAATCCTGCTTCTTTATAGCCGTCAAACCAGTCAATGTCTGCAACATTCATGATAAATCCAGAATGGCTTGCGGACATGGCTTCATAAAAATTCAATTTACGAAAATCGTAGTCTCGTTCTATTGCAAAATTGTTACGAAATTGCCCGACATTCTGCATGTTTATTGTATAAATGTTTTGAGCGTTTTGCCAATGAGATAAATGCGCCAAACGCTGATTGATCTCTTGAAGATTAAACAAAGATGCATCAAGAACTGTCACAAAAAAGAAGATAAAAACAATCTTCAATCCATGATTAAGTAATTGCACGAGCAAGTAAGGTTTGTTTCCTTTGATTAACGCTGTTGCACGCAATCTTTTTAAATACCCTTTCATGACCAAAACGATGATTAAAGCATATCCGACCATCAACAACATCATCAATAATGCAAAAAATAACATCATCGGCAAAATAAAAACATGCCTGCCCAGCAGCATCAAATACCCGATAAAGAAGACACATGAGATGGCACTGCTCACACCGACAATTTTCATAACTGCTATCACCGCTGACTTCACAACAGTCCTCACACTATATCCGTGAAGTAAATAAATCGCATGTGATTTCAGTTTCCCAATGACATAAGAAATGAGGGCACTTATGACAACAAGCGTTATGACAAGGCTAATAAAGACAAATTCAAACAATTGATTCAGTTGCACGAGGATCAGTCCCCGCGTCAACATGTTTGTATTTACGGATCTAAAATACCCTAATTCTGTAAATAAAAGAAACTCATCTAAAGCAGTCAGCAATTGAGTTACAAGATGCAGATCACTTGTGTGGAGTACATAGCTACCATCTAGTGCGAAGTTTTGCGCTTGATAAATGCTTCCAATGGTTAAGTCATAACCAGGAATCAAATTAGCAATCACGCCTACTTGTGTGGGTTCATCCGTTTGAATCGTACTAATGAATTCACTTGTTCCATGTTCAGGAAAACGTCCAGATGCGAGTGTAATAAACCCATCTAGCGTCAAATCGCTTGTATAGTAAACAACGCTAAACGCTGTTACATAAGTAATTCGTGAGACATGTAGCCCTTTTTCGTTGGCAAGTGCTAAAAACCGTTCATAATGTTGTTGCTCATCATCAAAATTAAGTGTCACAGAGATGACATCATCGATAAATAACTGATGATATGAATTCCCATAAAAAAAGAGCTGTATATACATCAATATGATCACGAATTTAAGTATGAATAAGACACTTAAAATCTGTTTCATTTTCATTTCCTCTCTACACTTTAGCCTTCACCATACAGTGAATACCTTGTGTATTCCTCAATTAGTCGACGAATAGTGCCTAAAAAACTTTCACCAGCCAGAACGTCGCTGTAGTTGGTACACCAAAAGTAAAAGGGCAGTCAAACTACCCTTTTTTATTTTCATTCATTAACGTCTTCTAAAATAAAAAAACGTTTGATTTATACGACTGATTTTGACATCTTATGAGGTATTTTATCACATCTCAGAAATATTGTCAATTATTTATTTTGTTTAAATTTATTTGTTAATTTTTTAACATGCTTATCCGAAAAACAAGAAATGCCAACAAGTCTCCCTTCAAAATGCTTGTCGTGGCTTCCTTATTCGTTTCCACTTTTCTCACTAACGCTCTCCTTTCATAATTTCTGAGAATGACTTTTTCATTAACCGTCGTTCAAGTATTAATGCGACGAAAATATCTACTAATAACACCGCTGTTCCGATTAAGAAAATTTCCCAACCGAATATCCATCCACCTAATAAAATAATCGGCAATGAATAACTTAGAAAAGTTAGAACGAATACTTTATTACGCTTTAAGGTGTGATAGCCAAAGTTGCGCTTAACTACCAATTTAAACTTATTCGTTTCAAAATAAGTTGCCATGAGATAATAGGTAACAGCTAGGCTCGATATGAGAAGCAATACAAGCAAGGCAACCAAGCGCATCAATTGTCTGGACAAAAATTGTATTACCCAAATAAATTCATGATAAACGGAGCTAACAAATCTAATATTTTCTGTTAAGTCATAGCGTTCAATTGCAGGTAGTATAGATTCAAATGCATCTTGTGTATGACCATCATGTCTGAAATAAGTACTATGTTGAAAACTAACAAATAACAAATTACCATGCGCATTATCTGGATTAAAAATAACGACAACAGGATTGCAAAATAGTCCACCCGTTGAAGACATTAACAATGCATTAAAACCAAAGTGGCATTGTTCATCATTGATATAAATGATATTTAAGCTCAGTTCATCAATCGTTATATCTGTAAGAGGATTACCTACTTCAGCAGCATAAGTATTATAAAGTTGAACCTTTTCAAAATAGAAGTGTTCCAAATAAAGGGCATAAAGCTCCTCTTCGTAAAGTTTTAAAGAATAAGGAACCAGTACATTTTGAACAGTTGGCTCCAAAATTAACTGTTCTTCAATCCCAATCCCATTAGCTGCTTGAATGGGGTTAACTTCCAAAAAAGAGGGACTGGCTGTTATTCTATGTCCAATTGGGGATAATTGTAAAGCGGGCGCTTCTTCCGGATCCACATAAGGGGAAAATCCACGTTCCAAAATATTATCCAATTGCCACCCATCAATGAGAAAACCACCATGATGCTCACTTAAATAGTCATACATCTTTCTAACATTATCAGTGATCAACATTTCTGTCTCCGTAGACCAATAGCCTGTTGCTCCAAAATGAATTCGGAAAATACCCTCACTTTCTTCCCATAGAGACCGAGCGGCTAAACGAACTTGCAGGGCATGAATGGCATCTAAAGTTATGGGAAGGCTAAGTAATAATAGCATTGAAAAAAAGACTTTTAACACATGATTAAATAGCTGTGGTAATTTATAAGATTTGCCACCTTTAATCGTATGGCTTCGATTTGAAAATCGTAAATAGCCATAAACAAACAAATTAAGCAAAAAGAGGTAAAGCAAAATGAGTGTCCCACTCATTATCACAAAATATCGTGTAATATCAATTAAAAATAACTGAAATCGCACGACATAAACATAGATCACAGAAATAAAATAACCAATCATTCCACCAATCAGTAGAGGAACCAACACCGATTGTGTGACATTTTTCAGCACCTTTCTTTCTGAAACACCATGGAGTTTAAAGATGGTTTGCTTTTTTATAATCAGAATGCCATGTTGCAGTATGAGCAAAAACATGGACAGCAAAAAGATAAGCGATAG
Source organism: Defluviitaleaceae bacterium (assembly GCA_009778135.1). Taxonomy (GTDB): domain Bacteria; phylum Bacillota_I; class Bacilli_A; order MOL361; family Turicibacteraceae; genus WRKJ01. The sequence continues at coordinate 14,053 of WRKJ01000058.1, read as the reverse complement.
TCCAATCATTTCCCACATTCCAGACATACCGAGAACCATTATCAACCCATCCCACATATTGCTTTCAACTAACCCAACATCAAAAACCGAAATGCCAACAACATAAGATTCAACCTGATCGACAAAAGTTTTTACGTTTTCCATATCTCCCGTTTGAAAGAAGTAATTTCCATCCATCATAAAATTAAAGGGATTTGAAAAGTGGGTAATACTGAAGACATGACCTGGTAGAATGTCATCAATCACCCCGACTTGGTTCTCATCTCCCGTTTCATGGCTATGAATAAACTCGGCTGTCTCAGGTGCTGGAAATCTGCCAGATGAAAGTACGACTTCACCTCCCAATGTGACGTCTGTCGTATAAATGTGGGTCACATTCCCTTGCATATCCAACGCCCTTGGACTGATAACCAGTTGTTCTGTTTCATACAAAGCGTCAATAAATAAATGAAAGTTGTCAATATCATTTCCAAAAGACACCTCAACTTCAATTCCAGGCTGAAACAAAGTTAAATAAGGTTCACTAAGCAATAAGAAAACACCGTAAAAAACGAGTACACACAGTTGTAAGGAAAATAAAAGACTCATTATTTTCTTCATGAACTCACTACCTCTATAAAATTTCTTTAAAATTATTAGAATTTTCTGAATATATTTTTAAACGTTTAAAAAGACCACAAAATGCGGTCTTTTGTTGTTAGTGAAACCTTGGACGAATTTGAACAGCTGTTCTTGCTAATGCGCTCCCACTAAGGCTTGTGATTGAACTTGTCGTATGAGCTGTTCTCCAACTTCCCCAAAGCATATTTGTCCTTGTTCCCCCTCTTGAACCAGCACGTCCTTCAGTCGTCGCTGCTGATGACGGTATGCCCGATAATCCATGTGAAAATGCCTCAGATTCAACACCACCTATTAAAAGAATCGTTACACGCCTTCCACGGTGTTGACCAGATACATTTAGACATGCACCATTTGTGGCACAACCGGTTCCTCTTGCTGAAGACCAAGCTGTCCAATTGCTCCCAGGCACACTTCCTTCCGACTGAATTGGACCTGAAGCTGATACAGGTATTGAATACGACCCTAATAGCACAATTGCTAATAAAGCAATCCATATTTTTTGAACCTTTTTCACCATAAAACCTCCTTGTATCGTATGATTCAGATGTATATAATATGACTGATTTTGACATTTTATGACATCTTCTGAAGATTCTATCACATCTCAGAAATATTGTCAATTATTTATTTTGTTCAATTTCATTCGTGTGTGGAGTGCTGAATGCTTGTAAAATCGTCTGTAATCATCGATTTTAGAATCAAAACAGACGAATTGAGTGCTAAATACTCATAAAATCGTCTGTAATCATCGATTTTAGAGTCAAAACAGACGAATGGGGTGCTGTATAAATGCTTAAGCTTATACCCCCTTCAATCCATTAAACTGATACATTAAAATGCTTCCCGCTACCCCAACATTCAAAGACTCTACTTGTGGCATCATGTCGATGACCATACATTCATCACAACATGCAATTAAAGAAGCACGAACACCTGTACCTTCATTTCCCACAATAAAAGCCATCGATTCAGTTGGTAATACATGACCCAATTTAGCAGCGTCATTTGTTAAAGCCGTTGCAAAGACGCTCACACCTGATTGCTGTAAATGAGAAACATAGTCCATCAAATGTTTTCTCAGAATCGGCAGGTTAAATAACGCGCCTTGGGTTGCACGTACCACTTTTTCGTTATAAACATCCACCGTGTCTTCACTTACCACTAAACCATCAAAACCAAAAGCCAAAGCACTTCTAATGAGCGTACCTAAATTACCTGGATCTTGCACACCATCCACTAACAACAAACGATTCTTTTTCTGAATTTCTGCTTCTTTCATGGCACATACTGCCATCATTCCTGCTGACGTCACTGTCGTTGTCAACTTTTCAAACAAAGCTTTCTTTATATAAGTCACAGGCGCATCCACTTCAAAAATAATTCCTTCGCATAACAAAACGTCAACAAGAACACCAGCTTTCTTGGCTTCTAGAATCAAATGCTCACCTTCAACCAAAAATAACTGTTCCTTCTGTCGATACTTTTTCTGTAATAGCTTCAACCATCTTTTATAGGTATGATTATCTTTTGATGTAATCATCTCAAAACCTCTTTAATTTCTCAAAAATTAGTACAGCACTTTTTCAACCTTTTAAAATGTCTCCATCGCTGTCATTTCGAAAGATTGAAAAAAAAAATTCAAAATAAGTGTATGAAGATGTCGAAGTTGGTTAAATTAACAATGTCGACCACAACTTAAGTTACAAAAGTTAATCGATTAACTTTATTTACATCTATTACCTCATGATAATAATCAAACGTCAACGTGTTAACCTGATCAATTAATGCTTGGCTATCACAATAGGAGGTCATTTAAAATGACTAGTAATAACAATAATAATAACAACAATCATAAATCATATTCACCTAGTGCATCTTCAAAACTTGAATCAATGAAAACTGAGATTGCAAATGAATTTGGTGTTCAATTAGGTGCAGATACAACTGCACGTCAAAACGGTTCAGTAGGTGGAGAAATTACAAAGCGTTTAGTTGCTCAAAGTTTAGGTCAAAACCAAAACAGCTAAATTAGTCACATTTTAATGAGAAATTTCATTTATAATCATAGTAAGGAACATTCTGGAAGTGTTTCGTCAAATGAAATAAACCCATTATGTGCTAATATACCTTATTAATTTCTAATCACCCATTCATCAAATGGCCTGAAATAGGCAAAATCAGGGAGAGCAGCAGTATCATTGCTATTCTACCTGATTTTTTTGTCTAAAAAATAATGAAATTACAGAACTCTTTCAACTTGTCCTGATTTTAATGCTTTTGCAGAGACATAAACTCTTTTTGGTTTACCGTTAACTAAAATCTTAACTTTTTGCAAGTTAGGCTTATAAGTACGCTTCGTTTTATTCATCGCATGCGAACGGTTATTTCCACTTGTTGTACGGCGTCCCGTAACATAACAAACACGTGCCATTATGAAGGCCTCCTTTTTCATACATTGAACTGAGATATCATACCATAAATGCATCTCTGCTGTCAAGGCATTTCACTTGACAAATTTTGGTTCATTAAAACTGCTTCGTTAAGCTTACCATTTCAATGGCCGTAACAGCTGCTTCATAGCCTTTGTTACCCACTTTTGATCCTGCTCGTTCAATCGCTTGTTCAATGTTCTCTGTTGTGATCACACCAAAAATCGTTGGAACGCCACTGTCAAGACCTATTTTTGCAATCCCTTTTGCCACTTCATTACAAACATAATCATAATGCGTCGTTGTGCCACGGATGACTGCGCCTAAACAAATCACAGCATCGTATTTTCCTGATTCAGCCATTTTCGCTGCAATGAACGGCAATTCAAAAGCACCTGGTACCCATACTGAAGTGATGTTTTCTTCAGATACACCGTGACGAACAAGCCCGTCAATGGCACCGCTCAACAATTTTGATGTGATAAAATCATTAAACCTTGCGGTAATGATCCCGATTTTAAAACTTTCATCTGCAACGAGATGTCCTTCTATTTTATTCATATGTGCCATTTTTGACTACCTCACTTTTCGCTTTCAACATTATAACATACTCATCATTTTTAGTCTAGCAAATGTGCCATTTTATCGCGTTTCACATTTAAATAACTTTCGTTATGTTCACCTTTTCCTACTTGAATCGGCACGCGTGAATTAATTTTGATCCCGTAGGCTTCAACCTGTTCGAGTTTTTGCGGGTTATTGCTCAAAAGTTTAATTGATTTCACGCCTAAATCCTTCAAAATTTGAACCCCGATATAATACTCTCGGGCATCTCCAGGTAAGCCAAGTGCTAAATTAGCTTCAAGGGTATCCAAGCCTTCATCTTGTAGTTCATAAGCACGTAATTTGTTCACCAAGCCAATGCCACGACCTTCTTGACGTAGATACAGTAAAATGCCACGACCTTCAGTTTCAATCTGTCCCATTGCCGCTTCAAGCTGTGGACCACAATCACATCTACAAGAACCAAAGGCATCTCCTGTTAAACATTCTGAATGAACCCGAATGAGGACATCTTCCCCATCGCCAATATGACCTTTTACAACCGCCATATGATGCTCATCATTCAACGTATTGACATAAACATGAGAAACAAAGTCACCATACTTAGTCGGCAAAGCACTGATAGATGTCTTTTCTATCACATTGTCGTGCTTCTTACGGTATTCAATCAAATCGGCAATGGTAATGTACTTCAAATCGTGTTTTTGTGCAAAAGCATGTAAGTCAGGCATTTTCATCATCGTTCCATCATCGGCCATGATTTCACAGCAAAGTCCAACTTCATCAAAACCTGCTAAACGAGCCAGATCAATCGTCGCTTCAGTGTGACCGTTTCGAACCAAAACACCACCAGCTTTTGCAACCAATGGAAACATATGACCTGGACGCTTGAAATCTTCAGGCTTACTCTTCTGATCCAAACACTTCAAAGCAGTTAAAGAACGCTCAAAAGCAGAAATTCCCGTTGTCGTCTCAATATGGTCGACAGAGACTGTAAAGGCAGTTTGGTGCTTATCCGTATTATTGAGCACCATCGGGTGGAAGTCTAAGCGTTGTGCAAAATGTTCACTCATCGGCATGCAAATGAGTCCACGACCCCAGGTTGCCATGAAGTTAACATTCTCAGGGGTTGCAAAAACACCTGCACAAATTAAATCCCCTTCGTTTTCTCTGTTATCATCATCGGAAACAATGACCATTTTCCCCGCTTTAATGTCTTTAATTGCTTCTTCAACCGTGTTGAATTTGAAATCTGTCATTTCGTTGACCTTCTTTCTGGATGTTAAAATCCATTCTTTATTAAAAATGCCGGTGTGATCTTACTTTGTTTGTCAGTTTTATTATCTTTTCCAAGAAGTAGCTTTTCAATGTATTTCGCTAACATGTCGACCTCTAAATTCACAACATCTCCCGCTTTTTTATCGACTAAAATGGTTTCTTGTAGCGTGTGCGGAATGATTGAAACTGAGAAAGTCAAATCGTCTACATGTGTAACGGTTAAGCTAATGCCATCAATTGCGATTGATCCCTTTTTAACCACATACTTCACAATGTCGGATTGGGTTGCAATGTTGTAAATTAATGCATTATCATCTCGTGTTATTTTTCTAATGGTTCCTGTTCCATCTATGTGCCCTGAAACCAGATGTCCACCAAAGCGTCCGTCAGCACGCATCGCACGTTCTAAGTTAACTTTTGTCCCGCTTGTTAAGCCTTTGAGGGCGGTGTAATTCAGTGTTTCATGCATCACATCAGCAGTAAATGTCTCATTTGTCATGGCGCTCACTGTTAAACAAACGCCATTGGTTGAAACACTATCTCCCAATTTTAAATCTGAAAAAATGACAGTGCCACGAATGGTTACACGCGATGATTTTGTCCCGTTGACAAGGCCTGTCACAGTTCCAATCTCTTCTATAATGCCTGTGAACATTTAATCACTTCACTTTCTATTAAAATATCTTCACCCAGTGTTGTTATTTTTCTATTTTTCAACAGGTATGCTTGATCGGGATGGTCGACACCGGTTCCTCCGATGGGTGAAGGTGCTAAAACGCCACCAAATAATTTAGGTGCCAGATAGGTTTGCACCTTGTTAATCACACCTGCTTCAAGGGCTGAAGCGTTAAGCATTGCACCGCCTTCCAGTAAAATACTATCAATTCCTTTTGCTGCTAGTAACTTCATGGCGACTTTCAAGTCTAACTGACCTGATTGAAGCGGCACGGTCATCAGCTGGCAACCCGCTTCAATGTAGGGTTGACGTTTCACTGCTTCAGTAGAGGCTGTCACCAAAACTGTTGGGATGTTTTTTGCCGTTTTAATAAGACGTGAATGCATTGGTGTTTTAAGTGTTGTATCGCAAATGATCCTGATGGGATTTTTCCCACCTTCTATTCGACAGTCAAGCAGCGGGTCATCTGCTATAACGGTCCCGACACCCACCATGATGCCCGTGTACTGATGACGATCTTCATGAACTTTCTTTCGCGCTTCTTCTCCTGTAATCCAGCGTGAAGCTCCTGTATGCGTCGCAATTTTACCATCGGCAGTCATGGCATATTTCATCACGACGTAAGGCATTTGATGCATGATATAATGGAAAAATACAGCATTGAGGGCATCACACGCTTCTTTTAAAAGACCGACTTCAACTTCAATACCCGCTTCTTTCATTTTCAAAAGACTACGACCAGCGACTAATGGATTAGGATCCAAGCTTGCAATGACGACCCGTGAAAAACCTGCTTTAATAACAGCATCTACACAAGGTGGTGTTTTACCTTCATGAAAGCAAGGTTCAAGGGTGACATATAAAGTCGCACCTATTGGCGATGTTGTCAAACTTTTTAGCGCATTAATTTCAGCATGGGGTCCACCGTATACTTGATGATAGCCTTCTCCTATTACCTCGCCTTCTTTAACGATCACTGCACCGACCAAAGGATTAGGATTCACATGACCCATCCCTTTTTTCGCAAGTTCCAACGCCCGTTTCATATACTGAATATCACTCATCAAGTTTCCACCGTTCAATATTTTTAAAATCACTGATCATTATACCAAAAAATGGATCAAATTCCAACATTCAAAAAGTTAAGAAATTTAAAAAAGCTTATTTCTACCCATAAGAAAACCGTGATTGTGTCCCCAATCACGGTAAAATTCGGAAATTTATTTTTATTTTGAACCCTTACCAAGCTTTATTTCTTTTTCATTTTTTTCATGAAAGCGAATGTTGCGCCAACTTTAGCCATTGCAATTCCTGCTAACGCAGTGTTAGCAATCGCTGTACCTGTTTGTGGCAACGGTCTTGTTGGCGTCACCGTCGTCGGTGTTGTTACTGGTGTCGTCACAACTGTTGGCGGCGTTGTGACAACGATTGGCTCTGTTGACACAGTCGTTTCCTCTGGCTCTGTTGGCGCAGTTGTTTCTTCTGGCTCTGTTGGCGCAGTTGTTTCTTCTGGCTCTGTCGGCGCAGTTGTTTCTTCTGGCTCTGTCGGCGCAGTTGTTTCTTCTGGTTCTGTTGGCTCAGTTGTTTCCTCTGGTTCTGTCGACACAGTTGTTTCTTCTGGCTCTGTTGACACAGTTGTTTCCTCTGGTTCTGTCGGCTCAGTTGTTTCTTCTGGGTCCGTTGACGCAGTCGTTTCTTCTGGCTCTGTTGGCACAGTCGTTTCTTCTGGCTCTGTTGAAACCTCTTCTCCTGCAACTGTTACGACAACAGCATCATAGATAACGTCATTTATGTTAAAGAATTGAAGGAATCGGGTAAATAATGATGCCTGAACACGTAAGTAGATCGTTGCAATTCCTTCTGAAACGGCAGTTACAAGTCCAGTTTCATCAACACTCACAACAGTTGAATCACTTGATATCCATTCATAGGATTCAGTCGCATCTGCTGGATTAACGGTAGCTGTTAATTGACGTGTCCCGTTTGGCAAGTACAAGGTGAAGCCTTCCTCATCGTCACCCAAATCAATGCTCAATGATGTAATCCGCCGACTTTCCCCATTATCTTCGTCTTCATCTTGATCATCTTCGTCTTCATCATCTGAATCATCTTCATCTGAAACTTCTACCAACATTTCAATGGCAGACTCAAGCGCATCAATGGCTGCTAATATAGCTTCTAAATCATCGCTATCTACTAAAGCCTCTGCGACTGCTAAAGCTTCTAATACGTTTGCCCATGACTCAGCAGTGAAATCTGCTTCATCTAAAGTTGCAAGGTAGTCAATTAATGTTGCAAGTTCTTCTAGCGCTACTTCTAACGCCTGATTGGGTTGCTCTGGATCCGGTTGTCCTGGTCGTTCAGGGCGCTCTGGCCATTCTTCATCAACATGTCCGAATGGATCAACAATTGCCCAAAATGCTGGTTTAGGATCAAAGTTACGATCAAAATGTGTAGCACCGTTTTGTCCACGCCAGCTACTACCATCTTCACGTCCCCAAATAGAAACACGATCAATGTAGTCAGCAAATTCTGCATACCATCTGAATAATTGCGCAAACCAGTCAGCTTGTAGTTGTAATTGTACTTCGCTTAATTCAAATGGTGCTGCTGCATTCGTAAATTGAATATCTAATTCAGTAACGTGAACACGTGCACCTGTAGCAGCAAAACGCGCAATCGCTGCATGAACGTTGTTCCAGTTTGTATTTTGGTTGTAGTGCGCTTGCATCCCAATTGCTTCAATCAGTAAACGCCCTTCGTATTGTGCTAAAATATAGTTGGCAATATAAGCTGCTGCTTGAACTTGGTTTAAATCAGATGGTGCTTCAACAGTCACGTCAATCGCTTCTGGATTATTGTCACCATCTATCGCCCAACGTGCATTCAATTGCTCAGTCATGTTCGCCATCGCATCACGCTTAGCTGGGAACTCTTCGTTGAAGTCATTGTAAATTAATACAGCAGATGGTGCATATCTTCTTGCAAATACGAAAGAATAATAAATATAGTCTGAGCCACGCTCACCTGCTTCAAAGTCAGCACCATGTGCAAATGCTTGGTACCAAGATGCATAATTACGTAATGCACGTTGCCATGAACCGACCGGATAAATGACACGACCATTTTCATGACCTTCTAACATATGTGGTGCTAACGGATTGACTGCTGTACCTGCATTAATGTTATTGGCACCACCTGCGTTAGTGAATACTTCATTGGTTACATCCCATGCATGAATACGTCCTTCGAAGTAGCCAGCATATTGCTCAATAAACCAACGCATGTTTTCCATTGCTTCGGCACGTGTTAAGAAGTCACCTGTCTCTGAATCACGATATAGCCATCTCGCAGACTGTTCATGCCAAACCAATGTATGTCCAACCATGTATAAATCATGTGCTTCAGCAAAGTCAACCATTGTTCTTGCATGATCAAGTAAATGACTTGGTAGATTTCCTTCACCATCTACTGGGCGAACTTCTGTTAACGATCCCCCAGAAATCGAATCTGGTTTCATGGCATTTTCAGCTGTTAACGCATTGTAATGATGCAAGAACATGTCAATAACACCATTCGGGTTGTTTTGAATGAGTGCCGGCTCCAAAATATTGCCAAAGTAGAAAAAGTCGGCCCAAATCTCTGCAAGAGAAGGTAATGTTAAATCCCATTCTGGTTCAGCAAATGTATCATCAAATCCTAAGCGATTGATCACAATGTCATCAATCAAGTAGACTGATGGTTGTTGCGTGTTATTGTTCACACGGAAACGGAAAATCAAATGGTTAACATCTCCGGTTGTATGATCAAGATCAAAGACAACAGCAGTTTGTGTCCATTGACCCATTGGTGTACTACGTTGTACATCACCAGGTGCTGGTTGTGTGTTCGTCGGTTGATGGGCTGGAGAACCGAATGTACTGTTAAAGACAATACCAGGTCCAACAATGTTTCTCGTTCCCGGATTTTCATCAGCTGGTACATAGACCCACCATGAAATTTCGTACGTACCACCCATTTGAAGCGGTTGCGGCAAATCTAAACGGAAGTAATTCCCGTCTCCACTTGTATAATTACCTGTTACATTTTCTAAACGGAACGCATGATCATCTTCACGACCGAAGTTCGTTACGCGCGTCCCTTCCATTTGAGCGCCCGCAGCTGAATAATCTTCATAGATGACCCAATCATCACCAAAAGTAACATGATGGATCAAAGAACGTTGAACAGCTGTATCAATGGTTAATAACGCTGTCCCACTTTGCGTAAAGGGTGCGACTTGTCCATTTTCAAAGTTGAAAGCACTAACCGTTGTAGCCACTTCGTTATTAATGCGTTCAACATGGAAATTATCAATTAAGAAAGTCGTATTGGCATTGGCATTTGGACCATAACCATTTTTAACGATTTGAATGTTTGTAAAGTTTAAAGCAGTGTCATTCGTCAAATCTAAATAACCATGGACACGTTGCCACTGGCCTGCCTCTTTAAGTTGGACATCATCAGCACCAAAAATAAGATGTTCCCAACGGTCTCCATTTGTTTGAACCATTAAACCTAAGCCATCAGTTGGTACGTTAAGTAGGTTTAAATCCAAGCTAATGCGGTAAAGATTTCCCGCTTCAATGCCTAAGTTAGCAGCCGCAATTTGCGCGCCATCCCATTGTTGAGCAGCTGTTGTTTCAACCCTTAAAACATAGCCGTATGGCGTATCATGAACACCTTGTGGTACATAACCCGGTGGTCTGAAAGCTGGGTCTCTTCCTTCTAACCTAACAACGATGTCATCGATAATAAAGTCAAGGCTATCACTGTTGGTTTGAAGTCTGATGCGGTTAGCAATTTGTGATTGGGCAATCATTTCCGAATCTAACGCCACAGTTAAATCGAAGCTACCATCCTCTTCAGGGGCCACATTAGCAAGCCATCCCCATGGACTTTCTGCACCACCAATGATCACTTGCGTGCCATCAGCTGGATCAAAGTCAAGAATTCTACCTGCAAAACGAATCGTATAAAGATGTCCTTCTTCCATTTCTAACCCATCTGGATTCAACGCTGAACGTACCAAGTCAACTGTGTGATAAGTCGCTGTTCGGTTACTAAATTGCAGTGAGTTTCCGCTAACAGGATGCCCAACAATGGTAACAGTTGGTTGACCTGCGCGTTGTAAGAAAGGTGTCACATTAAGCAACGTATTCCCTTGTTCAGGTGTTTCCGAATCACCGATTGTCAAACCTTGAATGCCTTCATCACTCGCTAATGAAAACAACTCACCAGGCTCAACCGGCGGCAATTCAGGTGGTGTTACAACTGGTGGTACCCAAGTGTTATCCACACCATACCATGTCACCACAATCTCATCAATGGTGAAACTTGCCGTGTTATTCGTTTGAACTCTAAATCCACGCTCAAATTGCGGATCCGTTAGCTGTTCTGCAACGACATTGGCAGTAAAACTAAAATCACCATTGGCATTAGGTGCACCATTGGCAAGCCAGCTCCATGGCGCATCTGGACCTCCAAGAATCACTTGTGTGTCCTCTAGCATCTCTTCTTCAACACGACCCGCAATTCGAATGGAATAACGTTGTCCTTCTACCAAACCAAGGGCATCACGTTGAATATCAAGCCCGTAAAAACTTTGATTCCTTTCAGATATTTGAATCGACCGACCACCATGTGGATGCTCGACAATTTCTAATGTCGGATCTCCTGAACGATTCAGGTAGGGTGTGGCAACAACATCATCCCCAGTTGTTCCTACCGCTAAATCTTGAATCAGACTATCCGTGGCCAAGGAATAAATCTCTTGGTCATCATGTGCAGCAAAAACATTGAATCCTGAAAATTGACTCAATATTAAGGCTAAACTAAGTAAACTTGCTAAAGCCTTTTTAGTTCTTGATCCTGCATTTTGCATGTAAATCTTCCTCCTCAGTGTTACCATTATTATCACGCTTATTTTTGACACGCTTTCAAATAGAAAACCTTTTTAGATTATACCATACTTTCATTACTTTGTCTAGTATACAAACAAAGATTTCATTTTTTATCTTAATACCTAAGATTAGCACTTGTCAAAATCAACCAAATATCAGCAAGCCCGTAAGTTTCGGGCTTTTTTTGATCATAAAACCTTACATTTTATGAGACAGATCCAACAGTTATACCTGTAACACCGTATGACGATATCAACTCAGATGCCAAGTGGATGAGCTGATATGAGTCTGTTTCGACGTTTTGATAAGCGATCTGTTTCATTTACAGGAACTGTCTAAATCAAAAATCAAATTAGAAGAAGATGTTGAAATTCAAGGACAAGAAGTAAAATCCAATTAACCAAGGTCATAAGGGTGTGAAAAAATGACAACAGAAACAGCCAACCAAGCATTTAAGCAAGAAGTTGAGAAAGTAAGCCAGAAATATTTAACCAAACTTCAAGATGAGATGATCAAACAACATGACGAACTCATCACCCAGTTTAACCAATGCTTCAAACAATACTGTAGACAAATTGTTACCCTGCAACAATCAGGTGCTAAAAATCCCCTTGGTTATATTCAGTTTTCACTGATGCGATCTAAAATAATAACAGGTGAGCATGCATTTAGAATAGATGCTTATGATCAAGATGGGTATGCTGACCAGGCGTTATGTGTTGGGGCTTATGATGTAACGCCCATCTTTAGCCATTTAGACCAATTTGGCAAAGAACTCCAAGAAAGACGTCGAAAATATATGCAGAAAGTCACAGTCTGTCAGGTGAAGCAACTGGTGCTAGAAGAAAGTGACACGTACAAATTAGCAGTGACAGCGCTAATCAGATCAGCCCTACCCAAAGCCATCGAAACAGCTGACTATCAAAAAGTGAAGCGTGAAGATTTGTTTGTGATCACAGTTGGGGAATTTCGTGATCAAGTAGAATTGGTTTATAAAGAAGATCGAACAGAAAAAGACGTCGAAAAGATGAAACATCTACTGGGAACAACCAAGGAAGAAGGGCATCAATATGAAGTGTTTGATGGGCTTGATTTATCTGGTGGTCAATTTGCACAGACATCTTGGCTTTACTGCTCGGGTAAAAACAGCACATTTGCTCAAGCCACATTATCAACAGCCACTTTAATGTTTTGCCAGTTTGAAGGGGCGACATTTAAATCAGTTGATTTCAGTCATTCGGATTTAATCGGCATTGATTTCACAAATGCCACGTTAGAAGCTGTTGACTTTACAGGCGCACGGATGTTGCAAGTGAATTTTTCGGGCGCAACCCTTAAACAAATCGATTTCACAACAGTCGATCAAATCAAAGCGATTGATTTAACTGATGCGACATTGATTGATGTGAGACGCCCTGATGAAATGGGGGTGGAATAAATGGATTATTTTGTGATGAAACAAGATCCAGACGTTAAAACGCCTTTTGAAATATCATCAGAGATGACCCGTGCGATTGGCGCGCGTCGTTTTAAAGAGTTGCGACGATCAAAAGAAGACCAACAGGTGATGTTTGTCAAAGGTGGAAACGAATACCCCGACTTTATCACTTACCCGTTTATGATGATTGGTGATAAGTTAAAAAAAGTGTTAAGTCTATATCAACCGAATCTGGCATTCAAAATGGTCGTTATGATTGATCATCAACAGGGTCGGCAGACAGTGTACCATGCCATGGCTGTACCCGAGATTGATGGTGCATCTGAATTGACGATCCGACATTTTGGAAAGATTAAAACATTGATATTAGATGGAGATAAGGTGGGAAATAACCGCATTTTTCGTGTCATAGGAGACAATCGTGTCATTGTCCGTTTAGATGTCGTAGAAAGTATGTTAAGGCGAATCCCGTACGGGATTATATTTGAGCCAGTTGAACTTAAAGAGAAAGTAGGTGTAAAAAATGGCAAGTAGTGCGATAGGAGCTGCCCGTGAAGCAGCGGCAACAACAAGAGAAGCTGCCCAAATAATAAATGCATCAGATAACGAATACCCCTATGTGGTGGCAGGTGCACGGATGTTTTGTGACAAAGGGACGCATTTTAGGCGACTTGATTTACCTACCTGTCATGGTGCATACATTAGAGACAAAGCCATGACCAATGAAGAAGATTGTCAACATCCAGATAACATTCCCATTTTTGGTGTTTGTTTATCAGGCGCAAATCCCCATGAAGACATGCAGTATACAGGAAGTGGCAGCGAGGATTTTCTACCCTTTGAAAATGTTGAATTCCCCATTATTGGAAAAAGATGTTGTCCTGAAGTTGGGAAGTGGCTCAATGCGAAAGAAGATGTGTTAGTTGATCGCAAGCCAGCATTAACAGCAAACTGTACTTGTGTGTGTCGAAACGGTGGCATCATTGGGTTTGTGGATGATGGTCAAGGGGTGTAAGCCTATGGGGATCAGCTTAGAGGAACGGTATGAACAGATTTTAGAACAAGCCCAGAAGATACTTGCCCGCGGTGAATCCATTGAAATTAA
>WRKJ01000057.1 GCA_009778135.1 Defluviitaleaceae bacterium | reverse complement strand
CGACTTATCACGAGGTGATCAGTACAGGACAAGAAATGACCTCGAGGGGTTGCGAGTTGAAACTAGATATCAATTAAAAGTGAAAACGAGCGTGTAACCCCGATAGCTTAATGAATGAAAGATGCGACTAGGAGATTTTATATGAGAAAGAACCCGAATGTTCTGATGAATGACATTATCAACAATGTTGAGCAAGTGATTGTGGGCAAAAGAACAACCATTGAATTGGCATTATGTGCCTTTTTATGTGGGGGACATGTGTTAATTGAAGATATCCCTGGTGTAGGTAAAACCAGTTTGGTGTACGCCATTGCGAAATCTTTTGATTGTTCTTTTAAACGCATTCAATTTACCCCTGATATTTTACCCTCTGATATTACAGGTTTTTCCATGTATAACCAAAAAACACAAGAATTTGAATATCAGCAAGGGAGCATTATGGCACAAATTATTTTAGCTGATGAAATCAATCGAACGTCACCTAAAACCCAATCTAGTTTGTTAGAAGTCATGGAAGAAAATCAAGTGACAGTAGACGGTAAGACGTATAAAGTGCCACAACCTTTCACCGTTTTTGCCACACAAAACCCTGTTGAACATATTGGAACTTATCCGTTGCCTGAAGCACAGATGGATCGTTTTTTCATGCGTCTTAGTTTGGGTTACCCAACGATGGAAGAAGAAATTAGCTTACTGAATCGTTTTAACGAAGCTTCACCGATTCGCACCTTGGCACCTGTTTCTAATACAGCGGAATTGATGGCCATCAAAGCACTGGTTCCTCAAGTTCATGTGGATGTGACCATTAATGAATTAATTGTTCATCTTATTCGTCTGACAAGGATCGATACCCATGTGATGCTCGGTTGTAGTCCGAGAGGGACGCTTAATTTACAAAAAGCTGCACAAGCATGGGCGCTTTATCAAAATCGAACGTATGTGACGCCAGACGATGTTTTAAAAATGGCCGTTCCCGTACTGGCGCATCGCCTTGTTTTAAGTCAAGAGGCGAAATTCAAGAAATTAACAGCGGTTGAGGCATTGAATCAAATGATTGCAAATGTGAAAATACCACGCTAAAAGTAGCAACAAAGCAAAAAATGTGTCATTTGACTAAAAAGAAGCTTATTTTCAAATGAGTTGTAAAAAGTCCTTTAAGTTTTGTATTTTTTATGGTATAATTTTCAATAATAACAAGACGAAAGTCAACGACAGGAGTGTGCAAGATGAGTTTTAAAGATAAAATGAAATCGCTAATTGGCATTGACGATGAAGACTTTTTTGAAGAAGAATTTGAACTACCAAACATTGAACCCCCTGTCATGAATGCGACAAGTGTCAACACAGCAACACCTTTAGAACCGAGGTCCGTCATGAATGCAGGATCGGTGCATGTGCAACCACAGCCGATGGAGCAGATGAGAACGCCATTGCGTGCGGTTGAACAACCCCAAAGACAAACCAATAACAGAGGGCAGGTGTCTGCGATGAATGTAAATGCGATGATGAATAAAGTGATTATCCGTGAACCAAAAGACTATTCTGATGCACAAAATATTGCAGATTGTTTAAAAGAAAGTCTACCCGTTTTTGTTAACTTGCAACGTTTAGATAAAGGTCAAGGACGCCGTGTGATTGATTTTTTAAGTGGGACGATTTATGCTGTTGATGGTGAAATTCAACGCGTCGGTAATGATCTGTTCTTATGCACACCGAAATCAGTGGAAACTGATGGTGAGGTAACTGAAACAACCAATGATGAGTTGAGCTTAGGTGAACTGTAATTTTACGCATTTTAAAAATCGGTTAAAATAAGTGAATGACAAGGGCTATCTCAGATGGGATAGTCTTTCATGTATTCACCATGTAAAGGAAGATTTGATGGACATATTAATTGATGGTGTCATTTGGGTGCTGAATGCTTACACGATGATGATTTCTGCTTGTATCTTGCTGAGTTGGTTTCCAGAACTTCAAAGGAATCGAGTTGCAGAAATATTGAGTCGACTTGTCGATCCGATATTAGCGCCATTTAGAAGCATCATTCCACCCATCGGCAATATGGATATTTCAGCGCTTGTTGTGATTCTTTTGTTGCGATTGGCAGTGGAGGGGCTTTCTCGGTGGTAGTCAATGGGGAAACAAAGGCATTTACAAAACGGATAAAAGATGTGTTGGCGATCGTTTTGCATACTGGTCGCATGAAGCGCTTGGATTTTTTGAATCTGCACGAACAACAGACGCTTCAAGCCATGGCGCAAAAAGTTGATGACATCCAAGTGTTGTTCGAAGGCGGTTTTACAGCTGCTGAACGCAGACGAGCACTTATTTTTCCGACGTTTATGACAGCGGCATCAATGGATGCGGTGGTGACAGTGTTTGGAATTGAAGTCATTGGAACAGGAGAACTCACGCATTCACAAGTGTTAGGTGCTTTAATGGGACTTGCCATTGATCGCAGTGTCATTGGCGATATAACCGTTGATGAAAAAGGTGCTTTTTTTGCAGCTTGCAGTGAGTTTGATGATTTTTTTCAAACACATTTGACGAAAGTGGGTCGATGTGATATTCGATTAATTCGACAAATTGAACCTGTTTTGAGAGCGGTTCAAGTGGAAACATTGGAAATCATCGTTTCTTCTATGCGCCTTGATGTCATTGTCAAAGCATTGATTCAGGGGTCTCGAGGGAAAGCAGAGGTTTACTTGGATGCTGGCTTTGTGCGGTTGAATCATTTGGTTGACAAAAAACCGTCACGACTCTGTCAAGTTGGTGATCTGTTGTCAATTCGAAAGCAGGGTCGATTTAAATTAAATGAAATTAAAAAGACGACTAAAAGCGGGAAATTTGTTTTAGTTGTGAATAAAAGTGTGTAGACGTGATCTAATTTGAAGGAGTAATCAATCATGAGTGGTGTTAAAGATTTTAAAGGCACATTATGGATGCCAAAAACTGATTTTCCGATGAGAGGGAATTTACCGACGCGTGAACCTCACATCCAAGAAAAGTGGGAATCAGACAAGTTGTATGAGGCACGTTTAGCTAAAAATAAAGGGCGAAAAAAGTTTATTTTGCTAGATGGTCCACCGTATGCCAATGGGAATATTCATATGGGCCATGCGCTTAATAAAGTATTGAAAGACATCATTGTTCGTTACCGCTCAATGGCAGGTTTTGATGCCCCTTACATCCCAGGATGGGATACGCATGGACTGCCCATTGAACAAGCCCTTGTCAATCAGAAAAAAGTAAAGCGACATACTATGTCTGTCGCTGATTTCCGTGCTTTATGTGAAGCTTATGCAAAGGCGCAAATTGAAGGACAGAAGATGCAGTTTAAACGGTTGGGCATGTTAGGAGATTGGCAAAATCCGTATATGACCCTTGCCAAAGAATTTGAAGCTGAACAACTGCTTGTGTTTGGAAAAATGGCACAAGATGGGCTTATTTATAAAGGGGAAAAACCGATTTATTGGTCGCCTTCAAGTGAAACAGCGTTGGCAGAAGCAGAAATTGAATACAAAGATAAGAAGTCGGCATCCATTTATGTTGCTTTTAAAGTGAAGGATGGCAAAGGGCTTTTGACGGGTGATGAAGCTTTTGTGATTTGGACGACGACGCCGTGGACGATTCCAGCTAACTTAGGAATCGCAGTTCATGCTGAGCTTGATTACAGCGTGATTGCAGCAGGTGGTCGTCAATTCATTGTTGCAAAAGAACTCGTGAGCAAATTGGCTGAAACATTAAACTGGTCTGATTATTCAGAAGTTGCTGTTTATAAAGGAAAGCAGTTTGAACAGATGGTTGCATCTCATCCGTTATATGGGCGTGATTCTTTGGTGATGCTAGGCGATCACGTAACCCTTGATGCAGGAACTGGTTTGGTTCATACAGCACCTGGTCATGGTGAAGATGACTTTAACATGGGGAAAGCGTATGGATTAGATGTTTTATGTCCAGTTGATGGCAAAGGGAAATATACAGCCGCTGTCAATGATCCTGAGTTGGAAGGTTTGTATTATGATGATGCCAATAAAGTGATCACGGCGCGCTTAGAAGCCTGTGGTGCTTTGTTAAAACTGTCTTTCATGACGCATTCTTATCCCCATGATTGGCGAACGAAAAAACCGATTATTTTTAGAACGACCAGTCAATGGTTTGCGTCAATTGATGCGTTAAAAGAAACGATTTTATCGGAAATTGAAAAGGTAAACTGGATTAATCCTTGGGGTGAAGTGCGGATTGCCAATATGTTTAAGGATCGTGATGAATGGTGTATTTCTCGTCAACGTGTTTGGGGTGTTCCGATTCCTGTCTTTTATGCAGAAGATGAGTCGCCGATTATTGATGCAGCAGTCATTGCCCATGTGGCTGAGTTGGTTCGTGAGCATGGGACGAACATTTGGTTTGAGCGTGATGCGAAAGACTTACTCCCAGAAGGCTTTACGCATCCAAAGAGTCCCAATGGTAAGTTTACGAAGGAAACAGACATTATGGATGTTTGGTTCGATTCAGGAACGGTTCATCAAGGGGTTCTTAAAGCACGCCTTGGTGCTTATCCCGCTGATTTGTTTTTAGAAGGGAGTGATCAGTATCGGGGTTGGTTTAACTCGTCATTGACAACAGGTGTTGCTGTAACCGGGAAAGCACCGTATAAAGCAGTGCTTTCGCATGGGTTTGCTTTAGATGGCAAAGGGTTTAAAATGTCAAAATCGCTTGGTAATGTCATTGATCCGCTCAAAGTGATGAAACAGTATGGGACGGATATTGTTCGTTTATGGGTTGCAAGTGTTGACTATCAATCAGATGTTCGTATTTCAGATGAGATTATGAAACAAGTATCGGATACTTATCGCAAAATTAGGAACACGTTTAGATTTTTGCTTGGCAATCTAGGTGATTTTGATCCAGCGGTTGATCAAATTGACTTCATTGACATGCCTGAAGTGGATCAGCTGATGTTGGTGAAATTGAATCAACTGACAGCTGATGTGTTAAAAGCGTATGATTCATATTGTTTTGATGATGTTTCCAAGCTGATTAACAATTATATAGCCAGTGATTTATCAGCTTTTTACTTAGATTTTACGAAAGATATTCTCTACATTGAAGAAAAAGAAGGGATGTCACGTCGCGCTGTGCAAACTGTTTTGTATGCACATGCTTTGAATTTGACGTTGCTGTTAACACCGATTATTCCGCATACGACTGAAGAAATTTATTCACACTTGCCAGGTGAAAAAGAAGCATCTGTTTATTTAGTTGATCTGCCTGAAATTGTGTCGTATTCGACTGCATTAGATGAAAAATGGGCACCTGTGTTTGAAGTGCGTGACGCTTTGCTTAAAGCTTTGGAAGAAGCACGTGAAGCTAAAGTTATTGGGAAATCATTTGAAGCGCATGCGACCATCACATTGCCACAAAGCCTGTATGATGCATTAACAGCTGTAGATGCGAATTTGCGTCAAATCTTTATTCTTTCTGGTCTTGAGTTGGTCGTTGGCGCAGCCCTTGACTTTGAGATTAAAAAAGCTGAAGGACATACTTGTGCGCGTTGTTGGCAAGTAGTCGAAGTCGTGAACGAAGATGGCATTTGTGTGCGTTGTGCGGATGTGGTGGCAAAGCTTTAAATTCAACTGAATGTCAAAGGATGTAATAAGATGATGACGATGATTAATTTTGATGAAATGCCTTCAAAGAGAATTTTCTACGGCGGGAACGCTGGTGCAAAAGAGGCCATTGTTTATAATGGGGATGTATGGATGATCAAATACCCCAAGACAACACGAGATATGACCAATCCGAAAATTTCTTACACAACCAGTCCATTAAGTGAATATTTAGGTTCAAAAATATATGATAGACTTAACATACCAGTCCATGACGTTTTACTCGGTGTACGGAAAAATAAAGTTGTCGTTGCGTGTAAAGATTTTACCTACCCACTTAACCGTGATAAGGACATTTCGTTAATTCCTTTTCATGATTTGAAAAATAGCTTCATGTCGAGTGACTTAGAAGCATATTCTGGCACGGGTTCAGAAACATTGTTAGATGAAGTCCTTACGACCATTCATGGAGAAGAGACGTTAAAAACAGTTGATGGTGTGCTTGAAAGGTTTTGGGACATGTTTGTTGTAGATGCTTTCATCGGAAATAACGATCGCAATAATGGGAATTGGGGTGTTTTAGGGGATATAGACATCGTGGATTGGCTACTCGCACCTGTTTATGACAATGGCAATGCCTTTTTCAATAAACGAAGTTTGAAACAAATGGAAAAACGTTTGAATGATAAAGCTTCGTTAGAACAGGACGCATTTAAGACATTGACTTGTGTGTACAAATATACGGGACTTGACAATGAAGGACATCAAATTAATCCATTTGAATTTATCAAAAAGAAAGAAAATAAAGATTGTACAAATGCTGTTTTACGTTTTTTGGAGCGGGTGAACATGGCTGATATTCAAGCACTTATTGAAGATATTCCGGAGTCTATCGGAAATCTTGCTGTGATGCCTCATGTCCAAAAAGCATTTTATTTAAAGTTACTCCAAATCAGACTTGAACAATTCATGCTGTTAAATTAAGACAAGGAGGCTCAACCATGCGTACGGATTACCTCAGTTGGGATGAATATTTCATGTCAGTTGCGATTTTGTCAGGTTTGCGTAGTAAGGATCCCAATACACAAGTCGGTGCATGTATCGTTAACGGACTTAATCTCATTGTGGGAACAGGTTACAACGGTTTGCCAAAAGGGTGCGATGATGCTGTTTTTCCTTGGGGAAGAGAAGGTGAATTTCTGGAAACCAAATACCCGTATGTGGTGCACGCAGAACAAAATGCGATTTTAAACAGCAGTGCCTCTGTACGAGGGGCTCGGATTTATGTCTCGTTGTTCCCCTGTCATGAATGTGCCAAGTATATCATTCAATCAGGAATTATAGAGCTGATTTATATGCATAATAAATACGATGAAACTGACAGTGTCAAAGCATCAAAAAAAATGCTTGATGCAGCTGGTGTTCGTTATCGTCAAATTGGAGAGATGGGTTTAAATGTTGAAAGGGCAGTGAAGTGAATGAAGAAGTTAGTGTTTTTGTGGATTACAGGACTTGTTGTCGTTTTAGATCAAGTGACGAAGCAATGGGTGACACGCAACATGCAAATTGGAGATTCACATCCAATTATTCCACGTTTTTTGTATATGACATATCATCGAAATAGCGGTGCTGCTTGGGGGATTTTACAGGGACACATGTTGCTTTTTTATGTCGTAACTGTGATTGCTGTGATCGGGATTTCGCTTTGGCTTAAGAAATTACGCATTAAAGAAGATCGTGTGTTAATCATTGCACTTGTCTTCATTTTGGGTGGCGCATTAGGAAACTTTATTGATCGTGTCATTTATCGCGCAGTGATTGATTTTATTCACACTGTTTGGTGGGGTTACCACTTTCCCATTTTTAACGTGGCAGACATCGCATTGGTATGCGGGACTGTTTTGATGCTGCTTGATATTTTGATTTTAGATCACAAAAAGAGTAAAGATTTATATTTTAAAGTGGACTGATGGTAAATGACTGTCTGATCTAGAAGGGAATAATATGATAACAACAAAACTTGTCGTAACAGAAGAACAAGTCGGTGCCAGATTGGATGCATGGATAAGTGTTCAAATGCCAGAGTTGAGTCGCACCCGTGCTACTGAATTCATTCGTGACGGCTTTGTTCTCGTAAATGGTCAAATTAAAAAAGCCAAATATAAGCCACAAGCAGGAGAAGAAATCGAAATTTCTGTCCCCGAAGCAGTAAGCCTTGAACTGATCGCTGAAGATTTGAAGCTTGATATTGTTTATGAAGATTCAAGTGTCGTTGTTGTGAATAAACCATCTGGGATGGTCGTTCATCCAGCACCTGGACATGGAAGTGGGACATTGGTTAATGGTTTAATGTATGCCATTAAGGATTTATCTGGAATTAAAGGTCACCTCCGTCCTGGCATTGTCCATCGGATTGATAAAGACACAACGGGCCTATTAATGGTGGCTAAACATGACCAAGCGCATGAAGCTTTGTCTCAACAGTTGAAAGAAAAACGTGTGAAGCGTGAGTATCTGGCGTTGGTACACGGTGTGATTGATCATGATTTAGGAAAAATTGATGCACCGATTGGTCGAGATCCAAAAGATCGCATTCGTTATGCTGTTGTCGAAGGGGGTAAAGCATCGGTGACTCATTTTGAAGTTTTGAAGCGATTCAATGATTATACATTCATAAAATGTCGTTTAGAAACAGGGCGTACTCATCAAATTCGTGTTCACATGCGTTATATTGGACATGGGTTAGTGGGAGATCCATTGTATGGACCGAGAAAAACGCAACTTTCAGATTTTGGACAATTTTTACATGCAACATCACTTGGCTTTGAACATCCGGAAACCCATGCGTTTCTAGCATTTGAAGCTGAATTACCAGGGGAGTTTACTCGATTTTTGAATACGTTGGAATAAGTAGACCCGTTTAGAGGTGGCCAGACAGGTCTAGTAAATAGCTGGAGTCATAGAATGGAAAAAAGCTTTAAGAAAAATGCAACACTGCTCACATTGTTGATGCTCGTTAAAAAACTGTTGAGCATTGTTTATAAAATACCGTATCAAAACCTAACAGGTGATGCGGGTTTTTACGTCTTTCAACAAGTGTACCCGTTTATCGCCCTTTTAATGCTTTTGACGGGATTTGCTTTACCGACAGTCATTGGTAGCTTACTCGTCGAGAATCATTATAGCAGTGCCATTAAAGATCAATTAAAACGGACCATGTGGTTCTTTTCACTGGCTGCATTTGCACTGTTCTTGTTAGGAAATCGGCAAATTGCTTTGATGATGGGTGATGTAAGACTTGCACCTGTTATTCGCATGATTGGCATTCATTTTTTATTTTTACCACCGATTGCTTACATGCGTGGTGTTTTACAGTCTCGTCCAGAGACCCTCAAAAAGTTGGGACATTCGATTGTGACAGAGCAATTGGTTCGTGTGATCGCTGTTCTTATTGTTTTAAGTGTGATCGACATTTCCCTACATAGTTACTATCGCATTGCTGAATTGGCTTTGATGTTTTCTGTGAGTGCGCCGATGATCACGCTGATGCATTTGTATGTGATCAATCCGATTGATCATGCGCAAAGTTTCTTACCTTTGAAAGAAAAGCCACAATTTCTTCGAAGAACCTTGTTTTTAATGCTCGGTGCAGGTATTTTGGTTCTCTTCGGGATCATTGATAGCTTTTTAGTTTTTAATGGCTTAATCCAAACTGTTGCACAAACAGAAGCCATGATTTTAAGAGGTGTTCTTGAACGTGGGCTACCGCTTCTGCAAGCTGGGACATTTTTCGTTGGAAGCTTGGTTTCACTTACGATGACACAGTTTGAAAAAGCTAAAAACGAGAAAGGAAAACGCATTGCTTTCTCTAATGGCATGTTGCAAATCCTTGCCCTCGCCACTCCAGCTACCATTGGCTTAATCATGGTGATGCCTTATTTAAATGCCGCTTTGTTTACAGATCAATTAGGAACGTTGGTCCTGCAAATCATTGTTAGCCAAGTTGTCCTTTATGCGATGACTGTTTTGTTAACGGCCATCTTATCAAAAGAAGGAAAACAAACGCTTGTCTTGGCTGCGTTGCTCGGTGGTATTTTAACAAAGTTAGTAACGACTGTGCCCTTGACGCGTTCTTTAGGTATTGAGGGTGCTGCATTAAGCACTGTGATCAGCTTGTTTGTGATTTGTTTGACGCTGTTGACGGCTTCCAAGTATTTGTTGACTTTTAAATTGTTTGTCGCGTTGATCGGGATTGTTTTTTCGACTTTCATCATGTGGATAAGCCTATCCTTACTTAGAGGACGACTCACTTTTTTAGAGACGGGAGCGCGCAGTGGGTATGTCTATTTATTAGGGGTTCATGTCGGAATCGGTATGTTGGTTTATGGCACAGTCATCACTGCTTTGGTTGCGTTTTTTAGATATCGGGTAAAACTTGTTTTATTGCGGCATCAACGCAGGCAAGCACGCATCCGACGCGCCGAAGTCATTAAGCAACAAGAAGAAGCATTCATCCGTGAACGCTATAGACAATCTTTGATGCAAAACCAACCACAGAAAAGCAGGGTAACAGCTAATGAGCATTTGGAAGGTCGAGGCCATTGGAAACGGCTAGAAGAAAGACAGTCATCAAAAAATTCACATGCTTCAGTTGCTTACAATGACTTACGAAGACAAAAAACGGCTAAAGCAAGATTAAGGCATCACATCAAAAAGGAAGGTAAAACGATGAGACTAGATAAATTTTTAAAAGTATCACGCATTATTAAAAGAAGGCAAACAGCCAAAGAAGTATCAGATGCAGGTAAAATATCAGTAAATGGAAAAGTCGCAAAATCCAGCACGGTGCTTCAGCAGGGTGATGAAATTACACTTCACTATGCGACGCGCACATTGGTCGTTAAAGTGAAGGAAATTAAAGATTCGACGAAAAAAGAAGATGCACAACTGATGTATGAAATTGTCGAAGAGCGCCATTTAAACTCATGTCCATTCGGATGGACATGAAAGAGCGGGTACACTGGTTCTAACATGAGTTTGCTAAGCGTATATTAGCCTATAACGTATATGAGTCATATATGTTAAATAGGAGGGCAAACTTATGAATGTTTATGAAAAAGAATCTTATGTACGAGGAAACAATCACTTGCTCGGTCATCATCAAGTGACGGTTAAAGATCGAAAGCTAATGGACATTACGGGTGTTAAAAAATTACATAGCTTTGATAGTGAAATGTTTGTTATTGAAACCACAATGGGTGTGCTTACTGTCCATGGACATGACTTAGAAATGAAAAATTTAGAGTTGGATAAAGGCGAGTTATCAATCATTGGTTATATTTTAAATTATGAATATGAAGACCATGATTACGATGGTGTGGGCAAAGGGTTACTTAGTAAACTGTTCAAATGAGTTTAAACAATCAACTGCATTTACTCATACACACCCTTTTATACGGGATTTTTCTTGGCTTATGTTTCGACACATTTAACTTAGTGCTTGGGCATTTCGCTAAAAAAACCTGTCATAACATCCTTTTTATTTTGTATTGGGTGATTCAATTGCCACTTGCCATTCTCTTTTTTCACCGTGTTAATCGTGGTGAATTTCAAAGTTATTTGCTCGTATTTGCGCTATTAGGTGGTGGTCTTTACTTTAAAATTTTTCAAAAAGCATACATGAAAGAGCTAAAAATGTTGCTAAAAATGTGTCGTCATTTGTTGATTGGGATAAGAAAAGTGCTAAATGTTTTAATTTTTACGCCAATAGCCTTTATTTTTAAAGTCATCTTTGATATAATAGTCATACCTAAGAAAATCTTTAGGAAAAAACGATCTGATGAAGATGAAGCGAGGCATTGGCAAGATGGCGAAGTACAGGGTGATTCGAAATAAAAAAGCGTACTTAAAGCGACGCAGCCTACGAAGATTTTTAACCTTAATCACCTTGATGAGCATTTTTTTATATGCTGCACATGTGATTTATACCAACCGCATGTATCGACTTGATGAGATGAAAGAAGCATTGGTTTTGTATCAAGAAAAGTATGAAGAAGTCATGCTTCGCCAAGGTTTTTATGAAAATCAGATGATTAGACTTGAAGATGAGGACTATGTTGCGATGCTTGCACGTGAACATTTAAGGTCATTACCTCATGAAATTGTTTTTAGGATCATGGGTAGTGAAGCAACAGCAACAAATGAAGATGATGAAAATTAGGTTTGGAGGATAATTGTTTTATATGGAAATTATAGCTGGTCAAAAATATCAAGGTAAAGTGACAGGTATTAAACCCTTTGGCGCATTCGTTCAGCTTGAGAACGGAAAATCAGGATTGGTACACATTAGTGAATTATCAGATAAATTCATTAACAGTGTTGAGGAAGTTGTGGAACTTGGACAAGTTGTGGAAGTTCGTGTCAAAGAGATTGGAGATAATGGGAAATTAAATTTTTCAATGAAATCTGACACTCCCAAAAGACCGGCTAAGCCTGCTCGAGATTTAGATAAAATGCTTGCAGATATGGAAAAAGATAGCAGTGAAAAATTTGCTATTTTAAACCGTGGAAACAAAGGTGCAAAACGTCGTGGATAAAACCAGCATGATCAGAATCAATGAGATTCTGTCGGCTGTTTTTTAATTTTTTATCCCACTTGCGTTTTAATGCTTTTAATCGTTGATGTGTGGATTTTTGTAGAAGTTTAAGAAAATGATGTGATAGAGGTAGCGTATGGAAAAAAAAGTAAAGGTTCGTGAAGTCAAGCTTAATATTGAAAGTGAATTTGTTTTGAATTTAGTTTCGTATTTAACAGAAGAAGAAAGCTATGTGTTTGTCGGTAATGAAGATGAAATTTGGTTAGAAAATTTGATGCACCCCAAAGTTCAACTCATCTATATTAACGCAAGTCAAAGAATGACAGCGGTACATGCCAATTATCTTGTACGTAAAGGAGAGATCATCTCAAGACAAATTAAGCGTAAATTTCTCATGCCGAAAGTGAAGACATTGATTTTGAATACATGTGAATTTGATTTAAATATTCAAAGAGATGAGGAAAATCATGTATCGATGATTCATGTTGATCATGCTGAAGCTGCTTATGTTAATGAAACACTTATTTCACTTTTTCCAGGGATGGGTCAGTTTGATCTCAATGGCAGTATGGAAGAGATGGTATTGAGATTACGTCGTCAAACGAAAAGCCATGCAACGAATGAAATGCGCAAAGCTAAATTTAAAGTTGTACCACTGGTGACGTATGCGTATGTGGCGTTACTGCTTTTGTTTTTTGCTTACCTCTGGTTCAGACAACAACATTTGCCGGCAGCTTTTGTTGCCATCCACTACGGATCAACTTACAATCCATTGATTCTATCTGGTGAATATTGGCGACTCCTTGTATCGGCTTTTATGCATTTAGACTTGATGCATTTGCTTTTTAATGCGACGTTTATTTATCGTTTCGGGACGATGATTGAAAATATTTTTGGTAGATGGCGGATGCTGGTCATTATTTTGGTGAGTGCGATTAGTGGCGGCTTATTTGGCTTCGCACTAAGCACGAACTTTTCGTTAGGTGCATCAGGTGTTGCTTATGGTTTTATGGGTGCATCAGTGTTTTTAGCCTTTGAAATGCGTAAAACGTTTATGCCGCTTTTAAAACAAGTGATTTTGCCCATGCTGATCATTTCGACCCTTTTTTCCATGTTCATGCCGAACATTGATCATTTTGGTCATTTAGGTGGTTTTATCGGTGGCTTTCTTGCGGCTAGTATGGTCGGTGTTCCTGGCATTAAACCTTTTGTAGGACGCATTGCGCTAACAGTGATGACAATGGTTATTTTAATAAGTGGATTGTGGCTCAATGGCGTTAGGTTAACAGAAAATCACGATTTTGATGCCTTTAATCGCGCATTGATCTTCCAATATATTGAACTTGGGCATATGGAACGTGCGCTTCATCTCGCTGAAATCTTTTTTGAAGAAGTGGAGTAATTTAAAATGAATCAGCCGCTTAGGTATGAAACAAACATCGACGCATTTCAAGGACCTTTAGATTTGCTGTTACACTTGATTAAAGAGACAAAATTAGACATTCATGATATTAAAATCGCAGAGATTACGAAGCAATATCTGAACTATTTGAAAGCCATGGAAAAAATGCATTTAGAAATTGCCAGTGAATATTTGGTGATGGCGGCTAACTTGATGTTGATTAAAAGCAAAAAACTCCTTCCTAAAGTGGAAGTAGACATTGAAGATGCGTACGAAGAAGATCCGGAAGAAGCATTGATGCGTCGACTAATCGAATATCAAATGTACAAAGAATCTGTCGATGAGTTCAGAAAATTGGAAGAAGAACGTGGGCAATTTTATACCAAACCTGCCATTGATTTTTCAGCATATATTGACGACCATCTTAAACTCGACACCGACTACGATACGTCAGCTTTAATGTTAGCTTTTGAAAAATTACTGCGAAGACAGCAGCTCGAAAAGCCCATACCGACAAAAATTATGGCTGAAAAAGTGACGGTTAGTGAACAAATGACAACCATTAAAGCCAGGCTCATGTTTCAAAAACGTGTGACATTTACTGAATTAGTTGATACTTATGATAAAGCGTATGTGGTGGTTACTTTTTTAGCACTTTTAGAAATGACTAAATCTGGTGAAATTATTTTGCTTCAAACGGCATCAGAAGGAGAAATAGAAGTCATCGCAAAAGGAGGATTAACTTAATGGATCACGACCATTACCTTGGCATTTTAGAAGGGCTACTCTTTGCTGTCGGTGAAGAAGGCGTCAGCTTTAAGCAATTGGCGGATGTCCTTGACTTAGGAAATTATGAAATAGAAGTGTTGATTAGCCAGTTACGCAAACGCTATAAAAATGAGAAATTTGGATTGGCCATTTCAGAAATGGCCGGCGTTTATAAGATGGTCACTAAAAAAGACCATGCACCTTATTTTAAAAAATTATTGGAAAGTCCACATCAAAAAACATTATCTTCGGCTGCCCTTGAAGTATTAGCCATTATTGCCTATAAACAGCCCATTACCCGTGGTGAATTAGAAGCCATTCGTGGTGTCAGCAATGATGCGATGATGAAAAAACTGCTGATGTTTGATTTGATTGAAGAAGCTGGACGTGCAACGACACCAGGTCGACCGATGCAGTTTAAAACGACCGATGCGTTTTTAGATTATTTTGGGATTAAAACCCTTGAAGAACTACCTGAAATCAATGAAGCAGCTATTTTATCAACCCAGAGAGAAGAAGTGACCTTGTTTACATAAGGTTACTTTTTTTATGGCATGATGTAAGCGTAAAAAAATATAATAAAATTCAACAATAAAAAGAACAGAGATAGAAGTCGACCATGAACTTCAATTTCTGTTCTTTTTTTATTTTCTTCAAAGATGACGGACGTCGTTCAAATCGTACAAATGATGCTGATAAAACAGACAACGTGACGAATCACATCAGCTTTGATTGAAAGTTGAATGTTTTCGACAAATACTGACTGCTGATCCTGATAAGAAATGCTAAGATAGTTTTAGATTTTCTAAAATTCATCAGTTTTACACTTTTTATAAGCGAGAAACGTTAAGATATTTTGACAACATGTTATGAATGAAAAGAAGATTGAACCCAATGAGATTTAAATCGATTGTGACTTCCCCTTTGTACTAGACTTTTGCTAGCAAACATGTCGGATAAATCTTAATTTAGTAAAAGTAGTGGAATGAAGTCATGAACGTGATCTTTCTTTTCGCTGCTTTTTTTTGATCGGTGTGTTAGAAAAAATGAGCTAGCTACTGTTGTTTTAGGGGAGAAAACCATGCTTGAATTTGCGCAAAATCACCTGATGCTCAAATGTCGCTCACCGCCGCTTACAAGTGAGATTTTAAGAAACATTAAAATCTTAACTTGTAGCAGGGGGGATTAAAGCATGGATTTATCCGACTGTGTTCCTTTATTTAATTCCTTTTCTGCAAGTTAGCAGGAAAGGTGATAAAGTGGTTAATCAAGTCAAAATCAACCAGTGGTTAAAAGAACGCCAAATTGATTGTGATGAAAGCTTTGCAGATGCGTTACATTGTCTAGCGATGGCGCATAAGAGAAAATGCAACAAAAATTTAAATGACATTTGGCAAGAGCTTGGGATTCATAAACGAAATATTTCTTATTGGCGATACCATCCCAACAGTACAATGACACGTTCTATCAGAAGACAGCTCATCATTGAACGTGCGGTGGCATTATTTTCACTTACAGAAATCGAAGCAGAAGTCCTTGCCAATAAAGCAGGTCTTACAAGGATAGGTCAAGCCCCTTTTTCAACTGTTTTTAGTGAAAAGTTGCGTACTTGGGGTGGTAAACATGGCAACTTATATGACCATGTTGGCATTGATAAACGAACCTTTTACAAGGTTAAATCAGGGAAGCATTTGCGAAAAGAAGTCCTGTTGGCTTTACTTATTGCCATGGGATTATCCATAGCAGACATTAAACAGTGTTTAGCAGCAGCAGGTTATGTACTAAGTACGTCGTTACCGACAGACCTTTTAATCTTTCATCTCTTGGAACATGAGTTGAAAGACAAATCAGGCTTTGAACGTTTATATGTCATTAATGATCATCTTTATGAAATGGAGCAGCCACTTTTAGAATCGATCAAACGAGAATGATGATGAAAATGAACCATTGTTAAAAGGTCTCATTTCACGCCCCCTTTTTAAGCCATCGGCATGTTAAACTGATATCAGAAACTTAAAGCGTACTTTCATTTTTCACCGACCTGGATACGTCGCTAAACTGTCTAACCTCAATATTGCGCAATATGACGGGCTCTGATCAAGCCATACAATTGAATAGCTTTACCTGTATCAAACAGCTTATGCACCTCTTAAGCTCCCTGTGATGGAGAAAACATAATAAAGGATGTTAAGCTGTGCATTAACATAAATTGACGTTACACAAGTATCTAATCAGCTTACGACAAAGCAATTAGGTTGAAAATCTAAAACAAGAGGAGAAATTTAGTATGGCACAAATTACACCAGCTCGTGGAGCAAATAGAATCATGTTGATGAGACCTTTCTCACTGCGTCACGAAGCGACAGCAGGACGTTTAGCGTTTCAAACAGATCATGAGAAATCAATGTCTCGTGATGCAGAAAGCACCATTACAAAAGATGGAAATATCAATTCACTATCAGAGTTAGAAGTAGAATACTCGTTAACAACGTTGTTTGCTCACAATGATTCAGTACGTGAGACCATGTATCAAGCATTTTTAAATGGAGAATTAGTAGAGCTTTGGGACATTGATAAGACTGATCCAACAGTTCCAAATGGTACGCAATTCCCAGCGACTTATTTCCAAGGGTATTTAACAGAGTGGAGTGAATCAGCAGGCGCAGAAGACAGTGTTGAAATTTCATTGTCACTTGCCATTAATGGTTCAGGTGTTCAAGGATCGGCTACATTGACGCAAGATCAAGCAACTGTTGTTCAATACGAATTTGCAGATACAGTGGTCGCACCTTAACCTTAACGAAGTTAAAATGAGAGGGATGGCAATTGCCATCACCTCTTCATTATATTTGAAATGAATAAATGACGAGGAGAGAATGAAAATGACAGTAACCATTAACGGTAAAGATTATGAGCTATACTTAGGTTTAGACTTTATTAACTATTTAGATAAAAAATACTACATTGAACAAAATGGCTTTAAATTGGGACAAGGACTTACCTATACCATTGCCCAAATTGAATTAGGAAACCCTTCTATTCTAATGGATTTAATTGTTGCTGCCACATTGACAGGAAGCAAACCAAAATCAGACGAAGTTAAAAAATTTATTGAAACTGAAGCAGACATTGAGGAGTTAATGACCGATTTTTTGTTAACATTAGAGAAGTCACCGACAACCCGTTTCACGATGAAGAAACTGGGACTTCTGATGAAGGAAGCAGACAAGAAGTAGACGAAAAAGACCGCACCATCGATGACTTGAAAGTTGACATCATGCGTTACTGTCAGATTTATGACCAAGTTCAGTTGGGTAGAATGACATTGACCCATTATTATTTGATGATGAAAAGTGTGGGCTTACAGCTTGTGGATAAACAACGAGCATTACATATGCAAGCATGGTTAAATGTGCAGGCAAAAGCAACGAAACAACGTGGTAAGAAAGTAGTCCCTTATTTTAAAAGCTTTGATGATTTTTTCAAAGACCCATTGAGTGAGCAAACAGGCAATAAAAAAACTGCCCGTCATGAGCAGATGAATGATGAATTGAAACAAATGTTATTGAAAGCGAATGGTGGTTAGGAATAAACATTTTTAATTAAAGTTTCTTTTTTGAAGCATGACAAGACTGACAAGTAAGTGAGTTTGCTTCATTTACAGCTCGACAATAAACACAAGTCCAATCTTCTTTTTCGATGTACTTATCAGATAGAGTAATTTCCATGGTTTGAAGATTTTTTTCGCGCCTTTTAAATAGCGGACACTGTCATTGCACCTTAATAACTTAAGATGGAAAAACAATTAAATTGTTTACGTCAAACAATAACAAAGCCTTATTTACGACCGGAAAGCAATTTGTCAATCTCGTCCATACGTTTGCGCTTCTCATTGATATCTTCAATTTGAGAAA
>WRKJ01000056.1 GCA_009778135.1 Defluviitaleaceae bacterium | reverse complement strand
TTGGTACAGGTGTTGGTGATGATTTTGATTTAGAAAAAGCACGTTATCATAAAATTGTGATTATGACTGATGCGGATGTAGATGGTGCACATATTCGGACATTATTGTTGACATTTTTCTATCGTTATATGAAGCCACTTGTTGAGAATGGGTATGTTTATATTGCACAACCGCCTTTATTTAAGGTGGCACAAGGTAAAAGAATTGAATATTTGTATCATGAGTCAGAATTGGAGCGTCATATGGCTTCTCTTCCGCCAACACCAAAACCTAATATTCAACGTTATAAAGGACTCGGAGAAATGAATGCAGACCAATTGTGGGAAACAACCATGGATCCTGAAATTAGAACTTTGTTACAAGTTACTTTAGAAGATGCGATGGAAGCTGATGAAATTTTTGATATTCTAATGGGAGATCGTGTAGAGCCACGTCGTGATTTTATTGATGCGAATGCAACTTATGCGAATTTAGATGTTTAATTTTTTAGGTCGTGTTGGTTCAATTTTTGAAAAATGAGTCATGGATTACCAATGAATGACAGGTAAAGCAATTTGTTAAATTCATCTAAACCGAAGATGATACAGGATTTAAAGGATAGAAATTGAATGCATCTTTTGAAAAAAGGAGTGATGTAATTTGAGTAGTGATCAAATAAAGCCAAAAAGTTTGGTTAGTGAAATGAAGCAATCATTTATTGATTATTCTATGAGTGTTATTGCGGCTCGTGCTTTACCTGATGTGCGTGATGGTTTGAAGCCAGTACACCGTCGTATTTTGTATTCGATGAACGATTTAGGTATGCATAGTGATAAGCCTTATAAAAAGTCTGCTCGGATTGTCGGAGATGTTATTGCAAAGTATCATCCACATGGGGACTCATCTGTTTATGATGCAATGGTGCGCATGGCACAAGACTTTAGTTATCGTTCTCCTTTAGTTGATGGTCATGGGAATTTTGGATCGGTAGACGGAGATGGTGCAGCTGCCATGCGTTATACAGAAGCCAGAATGTCTAAGCTTGCGATGGAACTGGTCAGAGATATTAATAAAGATACAGTTGACTTTGTGCCTAACTTCGATGAGGAAGAAACAGAACCATCAGTTTTACCGGCAAAGTTTCCTAATTTACTTGTTAATGGTACAACAGGTATTGCTGTGGGAATGGCGACTAATATTGCACCGCATAATTTAGGTGAAGTTATTGATGGCTGTGTCGCATATATTGATAATCGTGAAATAGAGATTTCCGAATTAATGGTGCATATTAAAGGACCTGACTTACCAACTGGTGCGACGATACTTGGTACCAAAGGAATTAAGGAAGCTTATGAAACAGGAAAAGGGAAATTCATTATTCGTTCAACAGCGCATATTGTTGAAGATCAGGGTGGAAAATCTCGAATTATTGTAACCGAGATTCCTTACCAAGTTAACCGAGAAGTTTTGATTGAAAAAATGGCTGACCTTGTGAAGCAAAAACGCCTTGATGGTATTACAGATATTCGTAATGAATCCAACCGTGAAGGGACTCGAATTGTTATTGAACTTCGTAAAGATATTAATGCGAGTGTCATGTTGAATCAATTATTTAAACAAACACAATTACAAATTTCATTCAGCATTAATATGTTGGCGCTGGTGGGGCGACGACCACAAGTATTGAATTTGAAAGAAATTTTATCTCATTACGTGCAACATCAATTTGAAGTCGTCACGAGGAAAACAGAGTACGATCTTAGAAGGGCTGAAGCACGTGCACATATTTTAGAAGGCTATCGCATTGCACTTGACAATATTGATCGAATCATCCAAATTATTCGTGGTTCTCAAACCGATGAGCTCGCTTTAAATACGATGATGAGTGAATTTGATTTGACTGAAATACAAGGTAAAGCTATTCTTGATATGCAGTTGCGTCGTTTAACTGGCTTACAACGTGATCGTGTTGAATCTGAATATGCTGATCTATTGCTATTAATAGCTGATTTAAAAGATATCTTAGCGAACGAAATGCGTGTGTATGGCATCATCCGTCAAGATTTAATTGACATTAAAGAAAAATATGCTGATGCAAGAAAAACTGAAATTACCGTTGGTGGTGATTTTGATATTGAAGATGAAGATTTGATTCCTCGTGAGCAAGTGATTATTACGATAACAGAAAAAGGATATGTAAAACGTCAGCCCACTTCAACTTATCGTCAACAAAATCGAGGTGGTCGTGGGATTCAAGCGATGGGCACGAATGATGATGATTTTGTGAGAAGAATTTTAACCACTTCAACTCATGATTATTTGTTATATTTCACAAATGTTGGTAAAGTATATGTGAAAAAAGCTTATATGGTTCCTGAATCTTCACGTACTGCAAAAGGCATTCCAATTGTTAATTTAATTGATTTAGCTCCAAACGAGGTCATCAGTGCTGTTTTAACAGTATCAGAATTTAAAGAGGATGAATTTTTATTTTTTGCTACAAAGCAAGGGATAGTTAAGAGAACGAGTTTATCTGAATTTGCTCGTATTAATCGTAATGGGAAAATTGCGTTAGGGATTCGTGATGAAGATGAATTGCTATCAGTCAGGAAAACAACTGGAAATAGTGAGATTGTGATTGCTTCGAGTGGCGGGAATTTGGTCTGGTTCGATGAACAACAAACTCGTCAAATGGGCCGTTCTGCAGCCGGTGTTCGTGGTATAAAATTAAGTGAAGATGAAGTAGCCATTAGCATGGAGCTTGTAGAACCTGGACAAAAAGTCTTAGTTGTTTCTGAAAATGGATTAGGAAAACAAACACCGATTGAAGACTATCGTAAAGCTGCTAGAGGAACAAAAGGTGTTAAAACCATTAATATGACTGAGAAGACAGGTGCGCTTATTGGAATGAAGACTGTTAATGGTGATGAGGATCTATTAATCATAACAAATAATGGTATTATTATTCGGACATCAGTTGATCAAATTGCGACTTTAGGACGTTCAACTCAAGGTGTAAAAGTTATGAAAGTTGCAGAAGAACAATCTATTACGAGTATTACTTTAACAGAGAAAGAAGAAGTTGATGTACCTCATTTATCTGTTGATGCTGAAGCATATGAAGAATAATATTTCAAACTAATGTTCCATGTGGAACATTAGTTTTCTAAAATATAGGAGGAAAAAGGGTGTTAGATTTAAAAAGAATCGTAGAGCAAACAGAAGAAATAATTAAAGCATTGGAAACTAGAGGTGGAGACTTTTCACACCTAAGAGAAATAGTTGAATTAGATAAAGGACGTAAATCTTTGATTCTTGAAGTCGAGTTGTTAAAATCTAAACGCAATGACTTTTCTAAAAAGATTGGTGAATATAAACGGGATAAAAAAGATGTGAATGAATTGATGGCGGAGATTGATGGTGTTGGAGACAAGGTCAAAAGCATTGATGAACAATTACGCACTATTGATGAAAGAATTAATAAAACATTACTAGCAATAGCAAATGTTCCACGTGGAACTGTTCCAGTAGGGAAAAATGAAGATGATAATGTAGAAGTTAAAAAATGGGGTGAACCTCGCCAGTTTAGCTTTGAAGCAAAACCTCACTGGGACTTAGTCACGAACTTAGATATCGTTGATTTCGAACGTGCGGCAAAGATTACGGGTAGTCGGTTCTCAGTATATAAAAAAGTAGGTGCTAAACTAGAACGTGCGCTCATCAACTTTATGCTTGATCTCCACATCAATGAGCATGGTTATGATGAAATCTTACCACCTGCACTTGTTAATAGCAAAAGCATGACTGGAACAGGTCAACTCCCTAAATTTGTAGAAGAAGGAGATGCTTTTAAATTAGAAAATAGTGATTACTTTTTAAGTCCAACGGCTGAAGTACCTGTTACAAATCTTCATGCAGATGAAGTGCTAAACATTGCTGAGTTGCCAATTAAATATACAGCTTATAGTCCGTGTTTTCGTGCTGAAGCAGGATCAGCAGGAAGGGATACAAGAGGATTAATTAGGCAACACCAGTTTAATAAAGTAGAATTGGTTAAGTTTGTTAAACCAGAAGATTCCGATTCAGAATTGGAAAGCTTGCTTAAAAATGCTGAAAGAGTTTTGCAACTTCTAGAGCTTCCTTATCGTGTAGTTGAATTATGCACAGGAGATCTTGGCTTTAGCGCAGCAAAAACATATGATATTGAAGTGTGGTTACCATCTTATCATGCGTATAAAGAAATTTCATCTTGCAGTAATTTTGAAGATTTCCAAGCAAGACGTGCAAACATTAAATTTCGCCGTGAAATAAAAGGTAAGTTAGAATTCGTACACACATTAAATGGCTCAGGTGTAGCGATTGGAAGAACTGTTGCTGCGATTATTGAGAATTATCAAAATGAAGATGGAAGTATTACAATTCCAAAAGTTTTAACGGGATATATGAATGGATGTGAAAAAATCGAAAAATAGCTTTGTTCAAAGGATTTTGAAATGGAAGTAAAGATTGAAGGTCACAGTAATAAGGAGGGATGATTCGCATTGAGCTTATCTTGAAGAATTAGAAAATTGTAAGATAGAATAGGTGTTTTAAATGAAAGTATGCCTTTTAACGAGTGGGAGTATTGGGAATGTAGTTGTGGTTGAAGATAAAACAGAATCAATTTTAATTGATTGTGGTGTGACATTTAAGAAATTTTCTGAGTTGATTTCTCAAACTGATTTGAAAGTAGAGAAAATTAAAAATATATTGATTACACATGAACATTCAGATCATATCAAAGGGGTAGGTGTTACGACAAGGAAGTTAAACTTACAAATGTGGGCAACTGAAAAAACTGCAAATATGATGTATGAAAAAGGAATTTTGAAAGAAACGGATAAGAAAGTCGAGTATGTTGAAAAGTATCAAACTTATGAAATAGCAGGCTTTAAAATTACACCTTTTCCCTTGTCTCATGATGCTGTTGATCCAGTTGGTTATATCATAGAAAGAAATGGAAAGAAAATAGTCTGGTTGACTGATACGGGTTATGTCTCAAAAGAAGTGAGGTCGGCTGTTCAAGGGGCTCACCTTTATATCATGGAGATGAATCACAATGTTGATATGCTTTTATCTTCTTCACGACCTTGGCTTTTAAAACAAAGGATATTAAGTGATTTTGGACATTTATCCAATGAAGATGGTGCTTATGCGTTTAGTCAAATAATGACGAATCAAACACAACATGTTTTTTTAGCACATATCAGTAAAGAAGCGAATCTAGTAGAGGTGGCAATGAAGGCCATGAAAGATATTTTAAAACAGGAAAATATAGATGCATCAAAGTTAAGAATTTATGAAACTTATCCACTGAGACCATCCCGTGTGGTTGAGCTTTAATTGTGTTTGGTTCTCGGAAGTAAAAGCAATTAAAATGAAAGTGAGATTAAAAGATGAGTAACGTGATATATAGTTGTATCAAACATGTTGAAGAACTTTTAGATGTTTTTTTGGATGAAATAGAAGAGCTGCCTCTCATAGAAGAAGTAGCTGGGGTTAAAGTTTTATGTCATAAGTGCCAAGAGATAGCTGTCTATAAATTATCAGGAAGCGAAGTAAAAGCAACATGGGGATGAAGATAACAGTGATTTCTGTTGGTAAAATTAAAGATAGGTATTTACAATTGGGCATAGATGAGTTTAAGAAAAGATTGAGTCGATTTTGTAAGCTTGAGCTAATTGAAGTTAAAGATGAACCATTAATTGAGAAAGCATCAGAAAAAGATTTAGAAATTGTACGTCAAAAAGAAGGTGAATTGATTTTAAATAAACTTTCAGCAAATACACATGTGATTGCCATGGACATCAATGGACAAAGATTGTCTTCAGAGCAATTCGCTCATAAAATGAAAGCCATTGGAACTTATGGACAAAGTCATATTACCTTTATCATTGGAGGATCAGTTGGAATAGCGGATCAAATTAAGCAACGTGCTGATATAAAAATGAGCTTTTCTGAAATGACATTTCCGCATCAACTATTTAAATTGATGTTACTTGAGCAAGTCTATCGAGCTTTCAAAATTAATGCGAATGAAACTTATCATAAATAATAGAGATCTCTCCCTCAAAAAACTACGAATGAACAAAGATGTTCATCCGTAGTTTTTTTATTCTTTACTTATTGAGCCATATTTCATCTCATTTTACGATAAAAATTTCTTTATTTTTAAAAATTTTATAAATTTTAATAAAAAAAGATACGTTCATGAATTTTAAATGCTCAAAACTGTCAAAGATGTTATATTTAAGGATCAAAAGTCATGTTTGACAGAAAAATTGTAAAAAAAATGGAATAATATGTTAGAATATAAGTAATTGGAAATCCATACCCATTAAATACATATCCATCATTTGATGGGTTGAATGATAATTTATAATCTGTTCTATAAATATTTTAGAATTAGATTGAACTTTGATGACGACTAGGAGCGGATTAAATATGAGTGAAACTATAAGATTCAAACCTATAGTGAAACTATTTCTACTAATCATAGCATTATGGTTATTAGCAGTGGTCGTACCTGATACTTTTGCCGACAATACTTATATTGAACAAATTGAAAGTTATGGAGAGACGATTCATGAATTGAAACAAGATTTGATAGAACTTATTGAGCACACTTTAGAATTAAATGAATCAAATTTTTTGAGCGATTCATGGTATATCTTACAGATGTCTCTTGAGAGTAGTCAGCAAATGATGATCAATTTCGATGCTGAAGTTTCAAATGTGCAAGATATGATCAAGAATTTTGAAGGGAGTGAAGAAGAAAAAGCAGCTTACGATTTTATGGTACAACTGAATCAACTTAGAACAGATTTAGAGCAAAGCTACGACGAATTAAAAGCAGCTTATCACGCATTAGAATTAATAGAAATAGAAGAAAAAAATGATGAGCGTAACGATATATATCGCGATGAAAAAGAAATGAATGATCAGCAGAATGAAATAGATGAGGAAGAAGAATTTCTTTGCGACCTTGAATTGGATGAGTATTGTGAGCTTATTCAACTTTCAATGACGAGAGAAGAATTTGAAGGGCTGACCCAAGATGAATTACTTGAGCTAGTAGAAGCTGGAAGATACATGGCAATTGAATTTCAATCCAATGCAGCATCTTCTATGACAGGAAGAGCTATTATAGCGACAAATGAGGTCTTGCTACCTTATAATGCGTGTCCTAATTTGACTGCAGACGGATTAAATTTCGTGATTAATACCATTGTTGATGGGACTGTTTGTGTTCAAACATTCGCACAATTTCAATCAGCTTATACAAATAATGCCGATGTTAGCAGAATTGTTATGATGGCTAATATTTCATTAACCAGTACTGTCAATCGAATTGCGCCTATAGAAATTGATGGGAATGGGAGAAGAGCCAATGGAAGTCCCAGTGGTAATGGACCACAAGGAGATGGGTTTGTTCTCACTCAAGCAAGTAATAACACCCTTGACATTAGTGCAGCACCTTCAGAAGGTTGGGGAAGTTTATTTCATTTGCATAGTGTCGTCATTAATCGAACTGGAACAACACCTAGTGCAGCTGGTGCAGCTGGTGCCTCATTTGTTAATGATGTAGCTGGGATTCATAATACCAGCCATGGACATTTATGGCGTTTTAGATTTGGTAATATTCGAACTAGCAATATCGATGTGACTGCACGGGATGAAACCGGACGAGCGACTTATTGGGAGTTACCTTCGGGTGCAGATGCAGGTGCGACTGGCTCAGCCATCGGAAGACTCGTGAGAGCCTATCGAGCAGAAACGACCTTTTATGGAGAAGTATTTCTAGGCACTCGTTCGGAAAATATGTACACAGGAAAAGTATTAATTGAAGATCATACCCTTTATGTTGGACAATTGATGAACAGTGCTTATTCAATTATTTGGTTTTCTGAACCAATTGGAGCTGGAAATCCTGGAACTGCGGGATCTTCAAGTTGTGGAAATTTGACATTACCAGCTGAACGATCCACAGAAGGAACGGGTTTAAATCAGACGGATTGCAGTAATAGTTTTGTCGTTGGTCAGTACGCAGAAGTCTATTTAACATCTACAGCAGGTGGCGATTTTCCAGCTGTCTTCGCCCATTGGCGTAATTTACTCCTTTTTGAAGGTGCAAGAATGGATGTATCGACAAATGGACCAAGTATTGCTTTCAATGATACACCTGGAGGCGGGGTAAATGTTTTCCCACAAACAGTTCGTATTCACGACCGGGCTATGATGTTAGGGACTAGAAGAAGTACAGGAATGGTTATACGTGGAAATGCACCTGGAACAAATGGATCGGGCAGTGGAAGTATTACGTCTGCTACTGGTACAAGTGCAAGTAATGCCACTTTAGAAGTACGACCTGGTGGATCTTTGTTTGTTATGGGGTCTAACAGTGGTGGCCCTGTGATTAATTTAGAGTCAGGAAGTAACAATCTGTTTTTAATTGATAGTCCTTATCAAGTTGACTTAAGAAACGAAAATACCGATGAACATTCACGCATCTTCGGTCGTCATGATGGTGCCACCTATTCTTTTATTAATTCAACCGTTGTTCTTTGGGAGAACGGTACAAATACAGGTGGTATTGCGAACATTAATAATCGATTTCCAGATCATGTGTATCACGATGTCGATCATTTTACGCTGATAGGTGGAACAGTTGCTGGAGGAGCAGCGGCGACTTGGGGTTCAAATGCTGCTGGAACAACTGGTTCAAATTGGTCAGGCATCACCTCTTCGCATCCACATTTAGAAAATATGGTAAGAAGTAACATGAGAGGAACGGGAACAGGTACAACAGCTATTGCCAATGCGCAAAGAAATATGGGTAGATTCAGAAGAATCGCATTAACAACTCAAGATCCTGTTGCTTATTTGTTAGATGCAGTGACTGATGCAGATCTGAATATTCGTGCAGCAGCCATGTTGATGGAAGTGCCTATTAGTGACGGTTTTGGAAATGCAGTTGTAGGTGGCACGGTCAGATGGAGACCTGTTCATGCAGGTCAAGATCAAGCAGATATTTGGGTAATCGATTCTTTTATTGATCCAAATGATCCACAACTGATGGAAATAGGTAGTGATGGGGTCGGTATTTGGACAGATCCGAATCATAGATTTCAAATCGCAGGAGAAGAAATTGAAGTTTGGGCAGAGGGTAATTTAGAATACAATCTTTGGATACAGGACCATAGAACGACAACTAGCGTTCTAGATGTGACGCCTCCTACACCGGGCTCATTTGACTCATCTACGATCAGTCCGATCGACGTTGAAATTTCTGGTACAGCATCTGAAATTGGAGCAGGTGTAACAGTTGAAATAGAAGGTGCTTCTTTACCCAATGGTAGATTAACTTTGTCGACCATTGTCACTGATGATGGTCATGGTCAAGGGAGTTGGCGCATTGATCTTCCAGCGCGAGAAAATCCGGATATCTGTCATGTTAATGTTTTAAATATAGGCTATAGCATTCAAGTTTTACTTCATGATGGGTCACCGACGTTAACGCTCGAAGATGATTTTGACTTTATAAGGGTTAGAGAAAATCCGACACTGGGGATTCCAGTCACCCATTTAGGTGACGTAAATGGTGTGCAAATAGGTAATCAGAACCCTAGAACAGGGGTCATTTCTTACCGTGATGCAATCGGAGAACATGCTTTTATGCCAGGGCCGACATTAACAGTAACAAGGTGTCTCATTGTTACGTTTAACTATAATGACTCTGAAGCGGATAATGAAGGGATATTTAAACAAATAGGTGTCAATACGCATACACAAGTTGAGATTCCAACCGTCGATCCGGTTCGTGAAGGTTTTCATTTTCAAGGTTGGACGACTGATGTTGCTGGTCATATACCATTTGATTTCGAAAATCATTTTATCACAGACAATACAACCCTTTATGCGCAATGGATTCCGATTGTAGATGTTGAATTTATCAAGACAGATCATTTGTTATACAGCTATACTGAATTTGAAGAAGTGAACATGTTAGAAGGTGCACGGTTTAATCTTTATAGTTGGGAAAATGAGGTGTCCGATTGGCATCTCATGAGAGCGGATGTCTCAAGTGATGCAAATGGTTTAGTTAGGTTTGAAGGATTAATTGCAGGTTCTTCATATAGGTTAGTTGAAACAGAG
Organism: Defluviitaleaceae bacterium; assembly: GCA_009778135.1. GTDB lineage: Bacteria > Bacillota_I > Bacilli_A > MOL361 > Turicibacteraceae > WRKJ01. The sequence continues at coordinate 8,046 of WRKJ01000056.1, read as the reverse complement.
GCGCCTGAAGGATTTAGTTTGCCAGAAGGGCATTGGTATATTGATATTGAAACGAATCGCAATGTGATCATTACCCGAAGCTTAAACGAAGCAGGTATTGAAAAGGAAGATGTGCCATTTATCCGTCGCAATGATAGATGGTTTGTTGGAAATATGCCAAAAGGAGTTGCATTTAGCTTCACTAAAACAAATGATTACCTCTATTTAGATGCAGATGCTAACGATCCGACTTCTGAACCTAATCATCCGAACCTGATGCGTTTAGCTGGTGCAGTATTTACACTTAGCAGATGGGAATTTGATCCTGTGAGTCAGACGTATGATTGGATAATGATAGAAGAAGATGTCATCAGTAATGCAGTTGGCTTAGTTGAGTTCGAATCTTTATTAACATTGGATGGCAGTTATCGATTAGATGAGGTACATGCACCTGAAGGATTTAGAGTGCCTCATGGTTGGTGGTTAATCAATTGGGATGAAGCATCTCAGAGATTCAATATAAGAGCAGATGGCACGATTTCATTAGTCCCAGCTTTTAGGTATGTCGAGCGTGGAGAAGGAGAACACAGAATCGTCTATTATTATGTCGGAAATTTCCCAGAAACTGTATTGCCTGATTCAGGTGGACTAGGCACAACAGGGTTAACCCTTCTAGGTGGGTTAGCAATGACTTTCGTCGGTTTGTTTTATCTCCGATTTAAAATGTCAGATGAGTTGTCTCAATTAGGAAATGAATGAGGAGAAAAATAAGACCTTGCGCATTCATAAGATGTAAGTCGCACACGGTTTTAGCGTGATCACGTGATCAAAAAGTAAAGATACGCATATCGGCACTCGTCAAACGGTGAGCTTATTCGCATTTAGTTAAACAGTGCTATCAAATGCAAAAAAGGAGATGACATAAAATGTCAAAATTAGTTAAAAATGTTGTTGCAGTCGTACTCGCAGTTGCTTTACTAATACCCGGATTGTCCGCATTTGCCAATCCACAAGTATTTGGCCCAACGGCTGGTGATGATGCACCAGAATATGGTAGTATCACAGTTACGCGTATTGCAGGAGATGAAGGTGATTACATCCTCACGCAACCTGGAAATGTTGTAACACCTAATGCCCCAGGACGTAGAATTCCTGGTGTACCGATCCGTGTTGAATTAGTGGAGCTTATTGATGTGTCTCGTCCGACTGACGCGACGAATGTTCGTTCAATGGAGCCAATGGTTGTTTTCTATGGTGTAACTGATTCAAATGGAGAAGTGACATTCCCTTCTTTGCCATTAGGCATTTGGTTAGTAAGTGAAGTCACAACAGCAACAGTTGATGGCGTAGCAGTGGTTAATCCTGTTAATCCAGAACATCATTTTGCAGATTTCTTAGTAGGTCTTCCAAGATATAATACCATTACTGGTGCTTTTGACTTCAATGTGAGGGTATATCCGAAATCAGAAATTCCTAGCTATGAAGGAACCTATAAAGAATTGGTAGAAGTTGTTGGTAATGTTGCAATCTGGGAATTGTCACATAGAATTCCAACTTCAGTCGGTAATTTAGTTCACTTCTCGGTAACGGATATTATGTCCAGTGGTTTAAGCTTTATTACAGATTCAGTCGTGGGTCGTTTTACGATGCCAGGAGATGAGAACAATGACTGGGAAACGGTAACAGGGGAATTGGCTTATGGAACGCATTTTACGGTCATCAATGTGGGACAACGTATTGATATTGAGGTGACAGAAGCTGGTCGTGCTTATTTAGCTGCCCATGGTTTAACTGCAACGGGAGATGTTATGTTTAGACTTTCAACGTCTATTGACAGAGCTGGAAGTCATTCCAATGTGAGTGTATGGAACATTGGACAAGAACCAAGCGATTATGATTTACCATGTCCACCAACAGATGAGGATTGTGAAGATGATATTATCTGTCCAATTGATGAGCCAGAATGTGATTTTGCAATGGTTGCAGCGTTTAATTTAGAAGTATTAAAAAGAAACATTGCAGGTCAATCATTAGATGGTGCAGTCTTCTTCATGTACCGTGAGTTAACTGCAGATGAACTAGCTGGTACCCATCCAGCAGGGACAATTAACAATGGAACAGCTTATGTTTTACCATTAAGAGATGCTGCTGGTGTTCATATTACAGGAACAACAGGTGATCTTGAAAATGGAACAACAAATTTCGCTGGAGTTCCAATGAGTAGTACAGATCATACACTATGGTTAAGAGAAACAGAAGCACCAGCTGGATATCGCTATATTAATCCATGGATGCAAATTAATGTAGGAGAAAGCCAAGCTAGACCTGGGACATACATTGTGGATGTAACAGTGTATAACGAGCCAGCAGGTGGATGGATTTTACCAGAAACAGGTGGAGCAGGAACAATCATTTTAACGGTTGTAGGTCTTGTTCTAGTAGGCGGCGCATTGGTTTTGTTCGTTGGCAGCAAAAAAGAAGACGAGGTAGCCTAAGCCTTTAAATTCAATTTGAACCCATTGATCCATTTGAGGTACTGTTTGATTTGATGCTGCGACCTTCAAAAAGTTGTGACAACGCATATAAAAATGAATCCATTTCTTTATGGGTAACCGTATAAGAGATGGGATGAAAAAAGAGTTCAGAAGCTGTCTAAACAACAGTTGATGAACTTTTTATATTTATTTTTAATATTAAATTTAAATATTTGTAATAAAAAGTATAAAATTGAGTTTTTCTCGATTTTATGATATAATGATCATATCATTTATACTGGGGATGATTTGATGAAAAGCATGATACGAAACGTATGGGTGGTCACACTCCTAATGGTAGGTACGGGGGTTTTACTCTATCCTGATGTGATGAATTGGCGTGAAAGTCGTCGCCATGTTGCATTTATTCAAGCGTACAACGCTGATGTTGCTTTAATGGCGATGGCTGAAATTGCGTATGAGTTGGAGCGAGCTCGCATTTTTAATAAAGGCATCACAGATATTCGCATCAATGATCCATGGGGTCGAGGGGCTAATGAGATCGCTGGAACAGAGGAATACTATGGTTTGTTGAATTTGAGCGATCATCACATGATGGGACGCATTGAAATTCCAAGAATTAATGTGGATTTACCGATTTTCCATGGTTCTAGTTCTGCTGTTCTTGATCGAGGTGTCGGTCATATGCCACACACATCATTACCCATTGGTGGATATGGAAATCATTCAATTTTGACAGCGCACACTGGTTTAGTCAATGCAAGGTTATTTACTGATCTTATTGACCTTCCTGTTGGAGAGATTTTCGTGATTACAGTTGCCAATCAAAGAATTGCTTATCAAGTGTTTGATCGTGAGATTGTTTTACCCCACGAAATAGAAGGGTTGCAAACTGACAAAGATCGTGATTTGGTGACGCTTGTGACATGTTATCCTTATGGGATTAACTCTCATCGTCTTCTTGTCTTCGGGGAGCGAATCTTTTATGACGAAGGGATGTTAGATGACATTGAGTCCATTGTTGAAATTTTTAATGTTAGACATTTAGCTGTTATTGGTATCGTCGTTATTGTTATAGGGATATCAAGTTTTAGAGCGTTGAAGACATGGAAAAAAGAGAAGAAGAGGTTATTAGATGAACATGTCATCGATCAGAGATATGAAAAAGAATATCATGAAATGTTTGGTGATTGAAAATGGACAAGCGTACAAAAATGAAGTTAAGTAGACGTATGCAAAGTATGTTAATGATCATACTACTTATATTAGGAATGGGAATTTTAATCTATCCCGATGTTTCAAATTGGTACCAGAGCAATCGACATGAAGCGATTCGACAGGAATATAATGAACGCGTTGCAATCATGGCAAGAGAAGAAGTTGAGTATGAGTTAGAACGCGCACGGATGTTTAATAATGGATTGACAGGGATACATATAGAGGATCCATTTGTTCCAGGAAGTGGCTCAGTCAGGTCAGATGAGTACTATTCGATTTTAAATTTTAACGGCGTGATGGGAAGCATTGAAATTCCTTCCATCGGTGTTGATTTACCAATTTTTCACGGTACAAGTGATGATGTTTTGGCTCGTGGAATCGGACACATGGAAAACACGCCATTTCCAATTGGTGGTTATGGAAAACATGGGATTTTGACCGGACACACTGGCTTGGTTAATTCTAGGTTATTTACGGATCTTGTTTCCCTTGACCATGGTGATTTATTTTTCATTCAAATTTTGGATAAAAGACTTGCTTATGAAGTAGACCGTATTGACTGGGTGTATCCCCATGAGATAGAAATCTTGTATACGGATGAACATCATGATTGGATAACCCTCGTTACTTGCTATCCTTACGGGGTTAATACACACCGTCTTTTAGTACGTGGAACGAGAATTTCTTATGAACCTGGCATGGTAGCAGAAATTGAACCAATGGGCGCACCGCTTAACATTCGTGTCCTCATCATCATTGGATTTGCTGTCGTGTTCATGTTAATCATCTTGTTTTATCAACATAAGAAAAAGCGCATTGCCCAAGCAAGTGCCTTTGATAAACAGATTGAAAAAGAATATGAAAACTTACAGAAGGGGGAATAAGTATGATGGGAAGTCATCCGCTCATTTTTGCAGGTGTTGGTCTTTTAACCGTTGTCGTTATTATGTTTATTTTTAACAATCGGGACGGAAAGAAATAGTGATATAGGGGTTGAAATTGATGCTAAACATCTTTGTGTGCGAACAAGATGACGATCAACGCTATTTGTTGGTCAAGCAGATTGAATTAACTTTGAAAAAATTGCAGCTTACTGGAAAAGTGATATTAGCAGTGGGAGATCCGACAGAACTGTTAGCCTACTTGAGTAGGAATGTTGGTGGTCCCCATTTATATTTTATGGAGATTGAATTTGAGCACGCCATGAATGGTATTACACTTGCTAATGAAATACGACGGTACGATAAGCGAGGCATGATTGCTTTTGTAACAAGGCGTATTGAAGTCATGTATTTGCTTTTTGACTATCATGTTGAAGCCATGGCTTTCATCCTCAAAACGGATCAGAAGGTATTAGAGGGAAAAATTGAAAAGTGCATTAAAGTAGCTAGAGATCGTTTATCTTTAAATGAAGCTGTAGAACTTGTTTTTAAAAATGGACGACAAAGTATTGTCGAACAGGTTGAACGGATTATTTTTTTTAGGAAAGATGAAAACAACCCTCATAAAGTCATTATGCATACCCAAGAAGGGCAACAAGCATTTTATGGGTCTTTAACTGAAATTGAAAAGATGGACACTGATTTTTTTAGATGTCATCGTGAAACAGTCGTTAATCTTAAAAATATAAAAGAAGTCCAACCTTCAGGAATGATTATAATGAATAATGGAGTGTCGTTCTTGGGGAGTAAACGAAAATTAAAAGCACTCATGGATGCTTTAAGTTGAGTGCCATTTTTGCTAAGGGGATTTTAGGGGTTTAAAAGTATGGAAATCATCATTTGTGATACAAATCAGTTGAAAAGAGAAGAACATGTAAAATTTATTTCTGACTACCTTTTGATAGAAGAGCTTAAAATGGAGATCGTTTTAGAAACGAATGATCCTGAAAAGGTATTGACTTATGTTCAGAATTATCCAAAAACACGATTGTATTTTTTAGATCTGAATTTACGTCCAACTATAACAGGTATTGATTTAGCTCATGCGATTAGAAAATGTGATCATTTGGGACCCATTATTTATATTACAGATCATATTGAACTGATGGGGCTCATTTTTGAACAAGGGATTGGTGCACTTGGCTTTATTAAAAAGAATCACTCAGATGAAGTAAGAGAGCGTATAGAGTATTATCTTGAACTGGTTAATCAAAGGTTTTTATTGCAGGAAAATAATGATTCTGTATTTGTGTATAAGTCGGGTTCTAAAGTTTTTAGACAAGCTGTGCGAGACATTCAATTTTTTCAAGTGAGTGAAAAAGGTGAAAAATTAATTGGGATGTATACAAATACAGGAGTGGAGAAATTTCATGGAAAAATTACCGACATTGAAAAGAAAAACCATCAGTTTTTTAGATGCCACCGTTCTTGTGTTGTGAATATTAATAACATTTCGACAGTCGATGTGGAAATTGGAGAAATTATGATGACGACAGGAGATGTTTGTTATGGTTCTGTAAGAGGTATCAAGAAGTTGATTGATTTTATGAAGCGTTAGTTGATGTGGATTTTATCATTTGTTGACAATAAAAAATTCAAGTGAGACCATTTTCAGTCGTTTCACTTGAATTTTAAATTTTTTATCGAAAAATTTAAAGAAGATTTCGGGATTGTTTCATTCATCAGAATTGGCTGCCTAGCAGTGTCATCTAAATGGCCCATTCTCCATTTTGGAAGATGGCTATCTTTGAACCGTCTTTTTTAATGGCATCAATATTCATTTCTGCGCAACCAATCATGAAATCAACATGGGTGATGCTTTGATTCGCACCTGCTGCAACCAGTTCTTCGCGTGACATTTTTTTTCCACCGTCTAAATTAAAGGAATAGGCACTACCAATGGCTAAATGGACGGATGCATTTTCATCAAATAATGTATTATAGAAAGTTAAGTTTGAAGTTGAGATAGGAGAAGAATGTGGAACGAGTGCGACTTCACCTAAGTATTTTGACCCTTCATCAGTAGTAATCAGCGTTTCGAGTGTTTCATAACCTGTTTCAGCTGTAAAATCTGTGATTGCACCGTTTTCGAATGTTAAAGAGAAGTTATTAATTAAATTTCCGCCGTAGCTAAGTGGTTTTTTGCTTGTCACGACACCATTAACACCTGTTTTTAATGGCATGGTAAATACTTCTTCAGTTGGAATATTGGCTGTGAATGTTGTACCAGCTGCGTTGACACTTTCAGCAGCACACCAGAGGTGTTTTTCAGGCAGTTCTATCGTAAGATCGGTGCCAGGCGCTCGAAGGTGGAGGCTATGAAATTTGTGATTATTTAAGAAATCTGATTTTTGGACAAGGTTGTTAATGTGTGATTGCCAAGCTGAAACTGGATCATCAAGGTCTGCACGAGTTGCTGAGAAGATGGCATTCCATAACGCATCAACTTGTTTCTCAGATGTCTCTAGGTTAGGGAATACTTTCGCAGCCCAAGCTTCTGAAGGCACGGCGACGATGGACCAACTTATTTGATCAGCTTGTAGTGCATGACGAAATTCACTCAGTGCTGTACCAGCTGCCTTTGTCGCTTCAGCAATGCGTTCTGCGGGCACACCATTTAGTAAGTCCGGATCAACTGATACAATTGATAAAATGGCATGATTTTGTTCGACCGCATCAGTGTGCGCTTTTACATAGTAATCTGGGAATTCTTTGAATGCTTCATCAGGTGCTAAATCGTAGCGAAGTCGAGTAATGTCATCATCTGACCATAAGATGTGAACATCCTTAGCACCAGCTTCGTATGCCTTTTTTACAATTAAGCGTGCGAAAGGTGCAGATGAGATAGATGAACGAATAAGTAAATTTTGTCCCTTTTGAATGTTAACACCGATATTGACTGCTAATGCTGCATATTTTTCTAATAATTGTTCCATAGTTGAAGCCTCCTGAAATATTAAGTAAGTGAATATTATAACAGATATATATACAGAATGTCACCTACCACTGTCACTGAATTTTTAAAGTTTTGAAAAGTTAAGAGACTTTAGTTGATTCCTAATACTCCCAAGTTTGGCGGCGGCGCTTAAAATTGGTTTAAGTTTCTGTAGCATGATTGCTCATTAACTCAAAATCGAAGTGGAAGAAAATTTGACGTTAAACTTACAAAATTAATCATTTCAAATATTTTGAAACAGTAACTGTATAAAAATATTTTTTTATGAACATAATTCAAATGGGTAACAAAGAATGTTCAGGAATGTTAACCCACATTTAATAATAGATATTAGTAGTAAACAAAGCAACCCATATTTTTGCCACCACTATGATAGGCAAAAAAAGTGCAGGTAAAGTATTGACAAAAGTCAAGAGATGTGGTATGATATTCGGGTTGCTCAGAGAGAGAAGAGCTT
>WRKJ01000055.1 GCA_009778135.1 Defluviitaleaceae bacterium | reverse complement strand
CCGACACTGGCTGCCATTGAATGTGGGCGTGATGTCGCGCTGGCTAATAAAGAAACACTTGTTATGGCGGGTCAGCTTGTGAGGGATAAAGCACGTGAGCATGACGTTAAATTATTACCGGTTGATAGTGAACATTCTGCCATTTGGCAATGTTTGAATGGCGAAAATACGAAGCACATTAATAAACTGGTGATCACAGCCAGTGGTGGTTCATTTAGAGACTTAACCCGTGATGCGTTAAAAGAAGTGACAAAGGAACAAGCGCTTCGTCATCCGAATTGGTCCATGGGTGCAAAGATTACCATTGACTCGGCGACCATGATGAATAAAGGTTTAGAAGTCATCGAAGCGCATTATTTATTTGATTTACCGTATGAAAAAATTGAAACGATTTTGCATACACAAAGCATTGTTCATGCGATGGTTGAGTTTGTAGATACCAGTGTGATGGCACATTTAGGAACGGCTGACATGAAAATTCCCATTGGGTATGCCATGAACTATCCAAATCGAGCACCTATTGGCGGGACGTCAATGCTAGACTTAGCGAAAGTAGGTCGTCTTGATTTTAAAGAAATGGATTTTGACAGATTTCCATGTTTGGCCATGGCTTATGAAGCAGGTCGAAAAGGGGATACATATCCGGTTGTTTTAAATGCAGCAAATGAAGAAGCAGTACGTCTATTTTTAGCAGAGCAGATTTCATTTTTAGAAATCGAAAAAATTGTAAGAGTTGCCCTTGATACGCATCAACCCATTAAGGCGGCAACATTGGATGAGATTTTAAAAATTAATGATGCGGTGCGGATGGAAATTCGTAGGCGTTATCACGATGAAGAAGGGTGATGAAAGGATGCAACTGATACTTGGAATTTTGGGATTTATCTTCATATTTGGACTCGCAGTGCTCGCTCATGAACTTGGCCATTTTTTAACAGCACGAAAATTTGGTGTTTTATGTAATGAGTTTGCCATTGGATTAGGTCCTGTGATTTGGAAAAAGAGAAAAGGAGAAACACTTTATACGTTAAGAGCAATCCCAATGGGTGGATTTGTTTCGATGGGAACTGACGAAGGTGAGCGCGATGTCTTTAACATTAAAGAAGGCTCAGAAATTGGCTTAACGCTAAACAATGAAGGCCATGTCGTGAACATTCACTTTCATCCAGACGAAGGACAAATTTCGGGAACATTGTTGATGAATACGTTCGACATTAGTACAACGTTACAAGTGGCCCTTGAACGCGCAGGTGTCCGTGAGGTTTACCCTGTTGATCCAGAAGCGTGGTACATGGATGCTAAAGCTGGAAATGAAGCAAGAATTGTGCCAACGAATCGACGATTAGAAGCAAAACCTAAGCGACAACGTTTTGTGATCATGGCCGCCGGTGCAGTCATGAACTTCATTTTAGCCTATGTGCTGGTTTTACTTGTCGGACTTTTTACCGGAGAAGTGATTGGGGCAGTAACTGAACTTAGCACTGTCAATCCAAGTGGTCCTGCTTATGTGGCAGGCTTACAAGCTGGAGATGTGCTCATTGAAATCAACGGGTCAACGATTACTGAAGGCGGGCATGTTTCGGAAGCGCTTGGAAATGCTGGCAACCAAGAGGTATTGGTGGTGTTTGAACGCGCAGGTCAGCGTCATGAGGTTTTTGTGACACCTGTTCCACGAGAGGGTCACTATATCATGGACGTGCATCTGCAAACAATGCCCATTGTAGGAGAACGTTCATTACTGGGTGTTTTTAGGACTGCTAATGCGAGATGGGTCGAAGGTGCGATGATGATTGTTAATTCATTGCAAATGATCGCTTCTGGAGAAGCAGGTGCTGGCGATTTAGCAGGTGTCGTTGGCATTGTTCATATGACGAGTGAAGTCGCCATGCTTGGATTTGTCCCTTTGTTGATGTTTGCCAGTGTCATTAACATTAACTTGGGCATCTTTAACTTATTGCCTTTTCCTGCGTTAGATGGTGGCCATATTACCTTCATCGCCATCGAAGCCATTATTGGAAAACCAGTCAATGCTAAAATCCAACACACAGTTAGTTTGGTCGGATTTGTGTTACTCATGGCATTAATGTTATTTACTGTCTTTAATGATGTCCTAAGACTTGTTAATTGAGCATGAAAGACGATGCATGGCGCTTTAAGCGATGAGCCATTGCACCAACCTAAGGAATAGGAGCTAAAAAACGATGAAACAGAGTAGATTATTTGCACCAACCCTAAAAGAAGCCCCAAGTGATGCGGTGATTGTCTCCCATCAACTGTTGTTAAGAGCGGGATTCATTAAACAAGTGGCAGCAGGTATTTATACGTATTTGCCACTTGGAAAAAAGGTCATTGATAACATTGAAACCATTGTAAGAGCAGAACATACAGCGATCGACTGTAGCGAACTTTTGATGCCTGCTCTGCAACCGAAAGAACTGTGGGATCAATCTGGTAGATGGGATGTATATGGTGGTGAACTCATGCGACTCAAAGATCGTCATCAACGCGATTTTGCCCTGGGTCCGACGCATGAAGAAGTGATCACAACAGTTGTGAAGGATTATTTGAATTCTTATAAGAAACTGCCTTTATCTGTTTATCAAATTCAAACGAAATTCCGTGATGAAGCCCGTCCACGATTTGGATTGATGCGCGGTCGCGAGTTTATCATGAAAGATGCCTATTCATTTCATGAAGATGCCGCATCTTTAGATGTGGAATATGATAAATTTGTTCAAGCTTATCACAACATTTTTACCCGTTGTGGCCTTGATTTTCGAATGGTTGAAGCGGATAATGGACAAATGGGCGGCTCTGGTTCAGCTGAATTCATGGCTTTGGCTGAAGTGGGTGAAGACACCATTGTTTATTCAACAGATGGTGACTTTGCGTCAAACATTGAAGTACATGATTTAGCAGTTGGTGAACCAGCACCGGTTGGCAATGGAACCATTCAACATGCCAAAGGGATTGAACTTGGACATGTGTTTAAACTGGGCACCAAGTATTCTGAAAGCTTCGGTGTTACCTTTTTAGATGTTGATCAAAAGAAACAAGCATTGATGATGGGATGTTATGGAATCGGGATTAGTCGTATTATGATGGCGATTGTTGAACAAAAAAATGATGAATTTGGGATTATTTGGCCAAAAAATTTAGCACCTTTTGATGTTCATGTTGTGCCGATTTGTACGAAGACACCTGAGATCATTGATCATGCGTTGGATATCTACGCAAGCTTGCAGCAAGCAGGTTATGATGTGTTACTTGATGATCGTCCCGAGCGTGCAGGGGTTAAGTTTAAAGACTCTGATTTAATGGGAATTCCACTTCGCATCGTTGTTGGAAAAAGCATTGCAGATGGATCTGTTCAAATTGCTAATCGCCAAACAGGAGAAAAGTTAGAGGTTAAAGTGGAGGACTTAAAAGAAGCTTTATCAGAAATTTACGCCAATTTAAAATAGAAGCGAAAGAATTTTCACTGCTGGCAGTCTGTTTATCGTCAGTTAGTATCAGGAAATCTATCGCAACTTAAAGCGCCTACGGGCGCTTTTTAATGACTTTAAAGATGATTTTATTTAAAGCCATTAAAAAGCGGTTTTAACGAAATGTTTAATGATGAAAGGCGTTTTCAATGAACAAGTACTAGACAATTCTATCAAAAGTCGATAAAATATTACGAATAAGAACAAAAGGAGGCGTTCGGAAATGTATCGAAAGAGCGTGAAATCTTTAAGTAGCCGAGGCTAAGGCGTGAGTCGCCGATAATAAAGGACGACAGATCAACATTTAATAGACAAAGAGAGAAGGATGACACATGAAAAAATATTTAACATTAACTTTAGGATTGGCTGTTTTATTGATGTTGGTGGCTTGTCAGACGGATACACCTGCGAATGGACCTGTTGGAGAAACTGGGTCACAGATTGAAATGGCTGAGGGAGATTTACCTGGCGCTGACTTTAACCGCAGTGATTACTTTATCACCGTACTGACTGGGCCTACCAGTGGTATTTTCTTCCCGATTGGCGGTGGGTTTTTTCAAGTCGCTGATGCTGCTGGGTATCATTCTAATGTGACGGCAACAGGAGCTACTGTTGCTAACATCAATGCTTTACTAACGAATCAAGGTGAAATTGCCATTGCGATGACGGATGCAGCGACGCAAGCGGTAGAAGCCACTTATGTTTTTGAAGGAGAAACACCTGCAGATCAATTGCGTGGTATCATGGGTCTTTGGCCAAATGTGGTACAAATCGTGACGACTGAAAATAGTGGCATTCGAACATTTGAAGATCTACGTGGTCGTCGTGTTGGTGTAGGTGCGCCTGGTAGTGGTGTAGAAGTTAATGCACAGATGATGTTTGCTGCTCATGGCATGACTTACGATGATGCCAATGTGGACTTTCTCAGTTATTCAGAAGCCATTGATCAGATGCGCAATGGTCTGATCGATGCTGCATTTGTGACCTCTGGACTTGGAAATGCGACCATTTTAGAACTTGCCATCGATTTTGAGTTATCTTTTATTCCGATAGATGGTGAAGCAAGACAGCAACTGATCGAAAATCACCCTGTATTCATTGAATACATCATACCTGCTGATGTTTATGGGACAACTGGTGATACAGAATCTGTAGCAGTCATGAATGCATTGATTACCACAGAAGACTTACCGTCACATGTTGTGTATGATTTATTAACGCTATTCTTTAGTGATGCTGGTTTGACGACGTTACATGGGACGCATGCAACAGCTGCCCAACACCTAAGCTTAGAAACCGCCTTGAGAGGTGTGGATAACATTTCGCTTCCTTTACATGAAGGTGCCATTGCATTTTTCCGTTCACGCGGGCTCATGGAATGACATTACGCAAGTTGTTAACAAAACGAAGGAGAATTTTTCTCCTATTTTTGTTTGCGTGGGTCACTTTTTTAGGCTGGCGTTTTAGTCAACCTTGTATAATGCTCGTTATTGATGATTTGCAAACTGATGAAAGACTCCTCAAACGACACGTCAACATCGGAGATGAACTTTATTTTGGTTGGATACATTCCTTGGAAAATATCCCTTGGCATGAATACTATCACCTCACACATGATCAAACATTCATGCTTCATACCATTTCTTTTCCTTCTTTTGGTGCTGGGATGCCCGAGGGTCGCGACGCAGATGTTCGCATCGAAGAAGGATTCATCGTCATGTCTAACATTAACGATGAATTTAATGAAATCATATGGTTGAATTCGCATCATTTTGTACAGCATATCGCCATCAATAACGAAGTTATGACGACAGGACAGGCGCTTCCTGAAAGACAATTAAGGATGCGTATTGAGAGGAGAAAATAAGATGAAGGAGACAAACAAATCAAGTGAGCTAAACAGCGATGATGGGGTAGACAACATGGCTGCTCAAAGGGTTGCGCAAGTCGTAGACAATCTAGATGAACGCGCTGTTGAAGATCACGAAGCAGTCACAACTGAAAAATCAACATTTTCAGAAAAAATATTTTATGTGCTTTGTATTTTAGTGACGGGCTATCATTTATACACGGTTGTTTACTTTCCACCCACGACATTGATGCATCGCTCGTTACATGTTGGCATGATGTTGGTACTTTGTTTTTTCATGTATCCCATGACAAAAAAAGGAAAAGCCAAAAAAGGAACGTTCAGGAAAGTGCCTTGGTATGATTACATATTGATGTTGCTCGCCATGTCTGTGCCGTTTTACATCATCACTCAGTTTGAAGGGATTGTTTCTCGCTCACTGATCCCAAATACGGTTGATACCCTTTTTGCCACGATTTTAATTTTGATTGTATTAGAAGGGATGCGTCGTAGTGCCGGCTTAGCTTTGCCACTTATTTGTGGTGTGTTCTTGTTGTACGGTTTATTCGGACGTCATATTCCAGGGGTATTTAGACATCGTGGCTATACATGGGAAATACTTGCGAGTCATTTATTCTCTAATACAGAAGGGATATTTGGGACTTCTGTTGCCGTTGCAGCTTCCTTTATTTTCATGTTTGTTTTGTTTGGTGCCATTATGGCTAAAACGGGGATGGGTCAACTTTTTACCGACCTTGCTTTATCAATGGCTGGCAGTAGTAAAGGTGGACCTGCTAAAATGAGTGTGATCTCTTCTGCATTGCTTGGAACAGTCAAAGGATCTGCTGTTGCAAATATTGTGACCACAGGGCCATTCACGATCCCACTGATGGATAAAATTGGTTATAAAAAAGACTTTTCTGCTGGTGTGGAAGCGGCGGCCTCTATTGGCAGTCAAATATTGCCACCTGTGATGGGTGCTGCAGCATTCATTATGGCACAGATGACAGGGTATGCTTATGGGCAAATCATCGTGTTTGCACTGATTCCAGCGTTGCTATTTTACTTTGGGATCATGATGCAGGTGCATTTTCGTGCTTCAAAAACGGGATTGGTTGGTATGCCAAAAGATCAATTACCTCAAACGAAAACTGTTTTGAAAGAACGTGGACATTTGCTAATTCCATTGCTGTCATTAAATTATTTCTTGATCTTCACGCCAATGACTGTGAATCGTGCGGCACTCTATACCATTATCTTGACCATCGTGTTTGCCCAACTACGTAAAACGACGAGAATGTCGTTGAAAGATCTCTTTGATGCGTGTGCAGAAGGTGCCAGACAAACCGTTTCAATTGCCGTTGCTTGTGCTGCTGTCGGTATTATTGTCGGTGTTATTTCGATCACAGGCTTTGGGATGTCCATGGTAAATACCATTGTGCAAATAGGTGGACAAAGTATTCCATTGATGCTCATTGTCGTTGCCGTTACGAGTTTGATCCTTGGACTTGGGGTCCCGAGTATTCCTGCTTACATCATTACTGCCTCTATTGCAGCACCTGCATTGGTACAACTGGGTGTCCCACTTATCGCTGCTCATATGTTCGTCTTCTATTTTTCTAAGTTTGCTAATATTACACCGCCGATTGGGCTGGTTACCATGGCAGCGGCGAGTATTAATGGTGCTGACTTTATGCGGACGGGTATTAATGCCGTCAAGTTGACGTCTGCTGGATTTATTATTCCGTTTGTTATGATCTTCTCCACAGATTTGATGCTCATCAATACAACCGTGATTCAAGCTGCATCTGCCACGCTTTTTGCAGCCTTTGGGATCTATATCTTGGCCGTCGCGATAGAAGGCTATATGTTGCGAGAAGTCAATCCCATTTTTCGAATCATGGCTGTCATCGCTGCTATTTTAATGATTATACCCGAGCTCATCACGTCGATGGGGGGATTACTCGCCTTTTTCGTTATCCTGGTGTTTCAGTTGAAAAAGGTTAAACAAGAAGGGCTAGTAAAACAGGGGACGTAAAGAAAAAATGGCATTCATGACTGTTTATATGGATGAAAAAGAAAAGGCTGCTTCAGAAGGTTGTCCCTTTTGACTTGATTTTTATTTCAAAATTTGGTTTAATAAAGGAGCTGTCACTTTGTGCAGGTAGAGGAGTGTATCAGATGGAGGCGCATCAAGAACATCAGTATTTGGAATTGATTAAACATATTTTGGAAAATGGCGAGCACAAGCAAGATCGAACTGGCACTGGGACAAAAAGTGTTTTTGGTCATCAAATGCGGTTCAACTTAGCAGAAGAATTCCCCCTTTTGACAACGAAGAAAGTGCATTGGAAATCTGTTGTCCATGAGCTCTTATGGTTTATTGCTGGCGATACCAATGTGAACTATTTGCAAGAAAATGGTGTTCGAATCTGGAATGAATGGGCTGATGAGCATGGAAATTTAGGTCCAGTCTATGGTCATCAGTGGCGCAGTTGGGAAACCGTGGACGGTCGCGTGATTGACCAGTTAGCAGATGTCGTCACACAAATTAAAACCAACCCGAATTCAAGACGCTTACTCGTGAATGCATGGAATGTTGGAGACATAGGCAAGATGGCTTTACCGCCTTGTCATTTGATGTTCCAGTTTTATGTAAGTCGTGGCAAGTTATCTTGCGGGTTATACCAACGTTCAGCAGATGTCTTTTTAGGTGTGCCGTTTAATATTGCTTCGTACGCGTTGTTAACATTGATGGTCGCTCATGTGACAGGCCTTGAACCAGGAGAATTTATTCATACTTTCGGAGATGTGCATATTTATGACAATCATGTTGCGCAAGTAACCGAACAAATCACCCGAGTGCCTAAGCCATTTCCAAAACTTCGAATCAATCGGGATGTCTCATCAGTCTTTGATTTTAAATTCGAAGACTTTGATCTCATTGGTTATGACCCGCACCCTTTGATCAAAGGAAAGGTAAGTGTCTAAGCAGCACGTCATCCAATAGTTTGATTAATCAAACTAAATATGTTATAATTAAAAGTAAAGTTGAGTGGATAAGCTTCTGACAAGTATTGCGCTAGCAGAAGAAAACGAGGTGAAACGATGATTTCGATGATGGTTGCATGCGATGAAAATAGGTTAATCGGTGCGCATAATAAATTGCCGTGGCATTTCAAGGAAGATTTACACTATTTTAAAAAAGTAACAACTGGACACGATTTATTGATGGGGCGTCTTACTTTCGAGTCTATTTTGTCTTATGGGCAGCACCCTCTGCCTGATCGACATCATTATGTGGCAACCCGTGCAACAACCTATGACTTTGAATCTGTCACCACTGTTTTAGATATTGAAAGCTTTGTCAAAAGTTATCCGAAAGAAAAGGAGCTTTTTATCATTGGTGGCGCGAGCATTTATGCACAGCTCCTTCCTTTTGTCGAAAGGTTATATGTGACCCATGTCAAACATTGTTACGAAGGTGATGCGTGGTTTCCAGCAATTGATTTAAAGACTTGGCACGCGACCAAAAGAAACGAGACGGACGATTTATGCTTTATGGTCTATGAAAGGAAGAGTAATTGATGTTTCAGGTTTTAATAGTGATCGGATGGCTTTTACTTGGTCTCATGATGGCATTTATTGCAACTGTGTTGATATTAAATCTGTGTTTGATCGAGTTGAAGAAAGAAAAATATACAGATGGGGATCGTTGGAAGTTTGTGAGTTGGCTGACCAATTGGGCGGTACCCTTACTCACTTTTTCAAAAACGGAAGTCGATGGTCTTGAAAAGTTAGATCACGACCATTTGGAGACAGGGGTGATCTACGCTAATCATTACAGCATTTTTGATATTTTTGCTTTACTTAAAGCAGTGAAGCGTCAACATGCCTATATTGCAAAAAAAGAAATTGGAAAAATCTTCTTATTGAATCGTGGCATGAGATTGATGAAATGTGGCTTTTTAGATCGAGATGATCCGCGTGCTGCGGTTAAAACAATCAGTGAAGCGATTCAGACCGTTAAGTTAGGCATTTTAATGGTTATTTTTCCAGAGGGAACACGAAAAATTCATGCGCCACTGGGTAGTTTTAAAGCAGGCAGTTTTAAAGTAGCTGTGAAAGCCAAAGCATCCATTGTGCCTGTGACCATCTATAACAGTCATCTGGTTGGAAAAAGATGGCCACGCCCAACGACTGTTCAAATTAAAGTTCATGATCCCATTCCTTATGATGTTTACAAAGAAATGGACACACCAGAAATCGCAGAAATGGTTGAGAAGATCGTGAAACAAGAGTTGTTATAAGGCGTCCGTTCGTTTAAAACGATGTTGAGTTGATGATATTGGAGAATGAGGCTGAAGGGTAACTTCAGCTTTTGTGCTATGATGGAGGAGGAAGAACATGTTAAACATATTGCTTGTTGAAGATGATAAAAACATTAGTAAGTTAATGCAAGCTGTTTTGGAGCAAGCCAACTATCACCCGATTCCCGCTTTTTCAAGTGAAGAAGCATTAGAAGTACTAGATAAAGTAACGGTAGATTTGATTGTTTTAGATGTCATGTTGCCTAGAATGGACGGATTTTCATTTGTTAAAATGCTACGTGAACATCGCATCGAAACGCCGATTTTGATGGTGACAGCCTTGGGAGAAATGGCAGATATGGCACAAGGATTCACACAGGGTGCTGACGACTATATGACAAAACCCATCAACGAAGAAGAATTTATTTTGCGAATCAACGCTTTACTGCGACGTGCGAAAATTTCAACGGATCATTTAATTGAAGTGGGAGAGACGACCTTAAATTACAATGAGTTCTCGATCGCTTGGGAAGAACATCACATCACGCTTCCGAAAAAAGAATTTCTCTTGTTGTTCAAGTTGATTTCTTATCCCAATCAGATTTTTACACGTCGACAACTCATTGATGACATCTGGAGTTTGGAAAGTGATACTGATGAAAGATCTGTGGATGTGCATGTGAATCGGATCCGTGATCGGGTAAAAGGAAACACTGATTTTGAATTGTTAACCGTGCGTGGTTTAGGCTATAAGGTTGTTGTTCATTCATGAGTCGTTTTCGAATCAGAACCCTTAAAGTGAGGTTAATTATCTCTATTTTTGTTATCATTACCTCTGTTTATGCGTTGATTGGCTTACTGATGTTACTTGCTTATCACGGTGACCTATTCAACATTGAAAACCTTTATCATACTGGGCGTTTCGGGATGTTGTTAATGATTGTGCTTTTCTTTATGATTAGTGTCATCATTGGATTCTTGGCTTTTTATCGATTTAATCAAATTTTTTTAAAGCCACTTAATGAATTATCAACGGCACTTAAAGAAGTCGAAAAAGGGAATTATAACATTGTTGTTTCAACGGATGTCAGAATTCGAGAACTACATCGGCTCATGCAAGGATTTAATCGCATGACCAAAGAGATTTCCAGTGCTCAACTGTTGAAGAAAGATTTCATTAGTTATTTTTCTCATGAATTTAAGACGCCTATTACATCGATTAGAGGCTTTTCTCGTCAAATTAAAGAAAGAGAGCTCGATCCGAAAAAGCAAAAAGAATACATCGACATTATTTACCAGGAGTCTAATCGGTTGATTAACATGTCTAGCAATGTGTTGACGCTGACCAAACTTGAGCATCAAGGGACGTTAACGGATAAGAAAGTTTTTTCTCTTGATGAACAGTTGCGAAAGACGTTGTTGTTATTGGAAAAGCAATGGACAGAAAAAGCGTTAGAGCTGGTTCTTGAGTTAGAAGAAATTGAAATTGACAGTAATGAAGAAATGGTCAAACAAATTTGGGTCAATGTGATCAGCAATGCGATTCAGTATAGCCATCAAAGGGGTCAACTCAAAATTCAATGTAAAAAAGATGGTAAATTTGCAAAAATACGGATTCGTGATGAGGGGACAGGGATGCCAGATCAAGTGCGAGAACGCATCTTTGAGAAATTTTATCAAGGAGATGCTTCTCATGGTACCAGTGGAAATGGCCTTGGCATGTCCATTGTCAAACGCATCATTGATTTATGCGGCGGGAAAATTGTCATTAAAAGTCAGCTTAAAAAAGGGACAGTTGTGATTATCTACTTGCCTTTAGAAGAAAAAGTAAGGAAGTGAACGCATGTTTAAAAAACGTTTGTTGTATATGATTTTATTCGGATTCATGGTTGTTTTATCAGCGTGTGGTGCCCCATCAGACATTGAGGGGGGCGCTGTGACTGATTTCGAACTTCCCCATCCCAATTTACCTGCTATTTCCATTTATATTGAAGGTCATGGTCAACTGATTGCAGAGCTCTACCCAGCGTATGCGCCGATGACGGTGCAGCATTTTATGGCGCTAGTCGAAGCGGGTTTTTATGACGGTTTAACCTTTCACCGTATCATTGAAGGCTTTATGATGCAAGGTGGTTGTCCCAATGGTGTCGGTAATGGGGGTTCAGGGACTCACATTGTCGGTGAGTTTAATGATAATGGGATTGAAAATCCGCTTCGTCATACACGCGGTGTTTTATCCATGGCACGTAGTGCGGATTACAACAGTGCAAGCTCACAATTTTTTATCATGCATGGAGATGCACCACATCTAGATGGTGGTTATGCAGCATTTGGCCGTGTGATTTACGGGATTGAAGTGATAGATGCTGTGATCGAAAGTGTCGTGCCCCTTGATCGCAATGGCACCCTTGATCCAGATGAGCATCCTGTGATTCGCGAAGTTCGTTTGATCAATGGATTGTAAATGAAAAAGCCAGCTATATTAGCCGGCTCTTTTTTCCATGTGGAGATCCTGAAAAACCATTTGATTAATAATCACATCTAACTCTTGGCTTTTTTTTACTGTATGAGGGTGTGATAGTCCAAGCGTTTCTGCATAGTGGTGTAACTGGCTTAACAGGATGTCCTTTTGTTGTAAGAGATCTAGCATGATCAAATACTCCATTCTAGTAGTCTCCCCGCCCCTCGACAACTATTATAACCTAAAATAAATCAAAAATAAAGAAGAATCGTAAAACAAAAAACGACATTAACGAAAGTGGGTGATTGTATGACAGGCATTGGTGTTGATATTGTGGAATTTAACCGAATTAAAGCAATGGTGAAAAAAGAAAAGTTCATCGATAAAGTGTTAAGCAATAAAGAAAAAGAAGTTTATCTGACACTTGCAAGTGAAAAACGCCAATTGGAATACTTAGCTGGTAGATGGGCCATTAAAGAAGCCATTTATAAAGCAGCACCCGCATTATGTCAAGGTAAGAACTTTATTGATTTCTCCATTTTAAACGATGTCTCGGGTGCCCCTTATTTAGATGAACCTCGTGTGGCAACCTTTATGATGACATTAAGTCATTCGGAAAATTATGCTGTAGCTTTTGTCGTTTTTGTGTCCTCTTTTTGTAACAATGATGAATAACTTGCATAGCCATCTCATAGGATTGAATATCAATCATATTGGGGTGAAAGAGTTATGAAAAAAAGAATGATTAGTGCAACTGCACTCTTATTTGTTGTGGCAATTGCTGCAGTCTTTGGGTTAACGGGTTGTCGGGACATGTCAGAAGCTGATGTGGTCGGACGTTTATCAACGCATTTAGAGGAATCAACATCTTATTTAGCAACAGGTGTGATGGAAGTTGAAAGTGAAGGAGAAATTCATACTTATGTTGTTGAAGTGGGTTTTGCACAGCCTCACTACTACCGTGTTACGATGAAAAATGAAGCAACAGGAAATGAGCAAGTGATTTTGAAAAATGATGAAGGTGTCTTTGTTTTAACCCCTTCTTTGAACAAACAATTTAAATTTCAAAGTGAATGGCCTTTGACCAGTTCACAAGTGTATTTGTATCAATCGCTGTTAACAGATATTTTAAATGCTGAAACGACAGTGTTTGAAGCTTTAGATGAGACATATGTGTTTACCATCGGTGCTGATTACCATGCCAATGGAGAATTGGTCGAACAAGTAATGCACTTTGAACGCAAAGGTTTAACGCCTTTACTGATTGAAGTTCGTGATGCCGAGGGGACGCCACGTTTGACCATGCAATTTAACTCTTTTGAATGGAACCACGAAATTGGCGAAGATTTCTTTGTTGCAGATGCCATTATGGAATTGGCACAAGAAGTGATGGGTGATGGTGTTGTTGCCAGTGTGACAAATGTAGAAGAGGCCTTGTTGTATCCGACTTATGTCCCAGAAGGGGCAAGCCTTGTCGACAAAACGACCATTTCGACGAATGAAGGTGAGCGCGTGATTATGACATTTGCAGGTGATCATGAATTTACCATCATTCAAGAGTCAGCACGTGTTCGTGACGTTTTTGCACCAGAAATCATTTCAGGTGAGCCTGTTATGGTGAATGGCACAGTGGCCGCCATTACAGACAACACCTTAACATGGCAGCGTAATGGCGTCGAATTCTTCTTGGTCTCAAATACCCTTGACCGTGACCAATTGGTAACTGTGGCCGCTTCTATTACAGGGAACTACGAGAAATAAAATGATAAACTCCGGCGATGGTCGGAGTTTTTTAAGTGAGCCAGTTTAAAAATGATAGCTGACGACCTTGCATTAATCAGTCGGATCTGCTATAATAGCATTAATCACTACTAATTAATGAAAGGTACTTGTTCAAAGAGCGTATTAAAAATTGAAAGGGAGGTGTTGAACATGAATGTGCAGTTTAAGAAAGGTGCATTGGCGTTATGTGTGTTAGCCATCGTCAGTAAAAGGGATTGTTATGGCTATGAGTTGACAGAAAAAATATCACAACAGATTGACATATCTGAAGGAAGTATTTACCCGTTATTAAGGCGGTTGACAAAAGAAGCTTACTTTACAACTTATTTGGTTGAATCCTCAGGTGGACCATCACGGAAGTATTATCGTTTAACGGAAAAGGGTAAGGATTACTTGGAAGAAATGAGAAGTCAATGGTTGAGTTTTGCTAAAGGTGTTAATCAATTATTAGAGGAGGAATAGAAAATGACAAAGTATGGCTTTTTAAATGAATTAGATCAGCTGTTAAGCGGCTTAGATACAGATGAGCGTAAAGAAATTTTAGAGGATTATGAGGAACATTTTGCTTTTGCGAAGCGTGCAGGTAAATCAGATGAAGAAGTAATGACTTTGATGGGGATGCCCGCTGATATTGCTCGGGAAATACTAGAGAATAAGGTAGAAGGAGGTTTCTTTGAAGAAAGTGACACTTATAAGCTTCAAGAAGAAGCATTGAATAAGCAAGCGGCAGCGTTGGATGAAAAAGCGAAGGCTTTGGAAGAGAAATTGGCGGCTCAAGCTAAAATTTTAGAGGAACAAGCTGAAGCTTTAGCAGCTCAAAAGGAAGCACAAGAGCACACTGGCTTTGGTCATCAAGTGGGAAGCTTGGTTGATACGTTGACGGAAACAGTCGGAACGGTCGTGGAAAGTGTTTCGGAAGTGATCACAGAAACATTTGAACATGAATTGGCGTCATTGCCTGAAAATGCCGTAGAAAGCGAAACGTTGATTCAAGAAGTTGTTGAGATGACAGGGGTCAAAAATGTGGTGATTAAAGCCCGCAATCAAAAAGTGGACATCAGAAAAACAACCTATCCGACGGCACGGGTTCGTTTAACAAGAGGCGTGCTTGCTATGAAAGTAGAAAATGACACACTTTACATCGAATCTCGTGAGATCAAACGGAAATTTAGAATCAGCGGGTTGATCAGCATTGAATTATCTGCAGAATTGAAAATTGACTTACCAGAACAAGTCTATGATTTGATTCAAGCTAAAACGTCAAATGCGAAAATGGCTGTGTCGGACATAGAACTTGATCAGCTAAATTTAGAAAGTAGCAATGGTAAGTTGGAAATTCATACAACGAAAGCGAATGAGTTAGCACTTCAAACAAGCAATGGTAAAATAGAAGTGAAAGATTCAACAGGGCATGTGCATGCCAAAACAACCAATGGTAAGATTGAACTAACCCGTATCGAAGGTTGTGTCAATGTGAAATCAACCAATGGCAAGTTAGAATTTGAAGGGATTACGGGTGATATTGAAGCGACAACAACCAATGGAAAAATTAAGCTTGACAATCACATCATTGATCAGCAAGTAAAGATGACGACAAGCAATGCGAGAATTGAAATTACCCTTCAAGATAAACCAGAACATGCCACTTTCGAGTTGTTGACTTCACATGCAAAGACGAAGTTATTTGAAACGGATCGAAATTATGATGTTTTTGGAGACGGTAGACATCAAGTTAAACTGTCAACTTCACATGCGAAAATTGAAGTGGGTTTAGAAACAGACGCGTAAGCCGTCTGAATGTCACAACATGTTGAAGTCATTAAACAGCTTCATGAAGCATAAACTGTGGCGTGGGATAAAAGCGTAAGCCTACCTACCCGATGCGTTGTTAGTTTGATTATCATGCGTAAAAATGTAAAAATTTGAATGAATGTGCATGCTTTTGATTGACAAATGTGAAAACGTATGCTAAAATGATGGATAATCGTCATGAAAACGATTAATGACCCTATTGAGGAGGAAGTTATCATGAAAAAACCTAATTTTTTAGAAAAATACGACCTTTATATAAATGGAAAGTGGCAACCCGCTTCGAGCGATGAAACACTTCAGGTGATCTCACCAGCAACAGGGGAGAAACTGGCTGACATTGCGCAAGCGACGAAAGAAGATGTCGATTTAGCAGTCAAAAGTGCATGGACAGCGTTCGAATCATGGAAAGAAGTGACAACAAAAGAACGGGCCAAGATTTTAAATAAAATAGCGGCTGTCATTGATGCGCATAAGGAACATCTCGCCCTGGTTGAAAGTTTGGATAATGGAAAGCCGATTCGTGAAACGATGGCAGTAGATATCCCATTAGCAGCAGATCATTTTCGCTATTTTGCCGGCTGTATTTTAGCTGAAGAAGGCAGTGCGAATATTTTAGGTGAAGACACGTTATCACTCATTTTACGTGAACCTATCGGTGTCGTTGGACAAATTATTCCGTGGAATTTCCCATTTTTAATGGCAGCTTGGAAATTAGCACCAGCCTTAGCAGCGGGATGTTGTACGGTGATCAAACCGTCGAGTGAAACGTCACTTTCATTGCTAGAACTCTTGCGTTTAATTGAAGGCATTGTTCCGCCAGGTGTGATCAACTTGATAACTGGATCTGGCTCCAAATCCGGGCAGTATATGTTAGAGCATGATGGCTTTAGAAAACTGGCTTTCACAGGAAGTACAGAAGTGGGACGTGAAGTGGGCATTAAAGCAGCTGAAAAATTAATTCCAGCAACCCTTGAATTAGGTGGAAAAGCTGCCAACATTTTCTTTGATGACTGCAAATGGGATATGGCGATGGATGGTTTCCAATTGGGCATTTTATTTAACCAAGGTCAAGTTTGTTGTGCAGGTAGTCGTGTGTTTGTTCAAGATACCATTTATGATCAATTTGTCGAAGAAGCGATCCAACGTTTAGGCATGGTTAAAGTAGGTGTTCCATGGGATGGCGAAACGCAAATGAGCTGTCAAATTAATGCAAGTCAAGTGGGAAAAATTTTGGACTATGTTGAAATTGGGAAATCAGAAGGTGCAACAGTTGCTTTCGGTGGAGAACGAGAAACAGCAGGTGAGCTTGAAAAAGGCTGTTTCTTAAAACCAACCTTATTAACCAATGTGACCAACGACATGCGCATTGCACAAGAAGAAATTTTTGGACCTGTTGTTTGTATCATGAAATTCTCAACAGAAGAAGAAGTGATTAAACTAGCCAATGATACAGAATTTGGACTTTCTGGTGCTGTTTGGACACGTGATATTAACCGTGCTATCCGTGTGAGTCGTGGCATTGAAGCAGGTCGTATTTGGGTGAACACTTACAACCAAGTGCCTGAAGGTGCGCCATTTGGTGGTTATAAAACATCAGGAATTGGACGTGAAACTCACAAAGTCATTTTAGAGCATTACACGCAAATGAAAAACATCATGATTAACTTATCAGAAGAACCAAGTGGTTTTTATCCGCTTAAATAGGGTTGAAAACAAGCGAAGAATAAAGAGCGTTGACGCAATAAGCGGTCAGCTCTTTTTTAATTGGTGCAAGGAATGCCGGTGTTTTTTGATAAATAGCTTGAACGTTCACGCAATGCGTAGTATAATGGTATGATCTTAAGGTAGGTGATGGATATGGGAATGTATGTCAATCCAGGAAATAGGAAGTTCCAACAAAGTCTTAATTCAGAAATATATGTAGACAAAAGCAACTT
>WRKJ01000054.1 GCA_009778135.1 Defluviitaleaceae bacterium | reverse complement strand
TCGGACTTCAAAATGCTTGTCGGGGCTAACATGCTCGGCTTCACTTTTTATGCAATCTAGTTGCGCCTCGCAACCCCTCGAGGTCATTTCTCGTCCTATACTGCTCACTTCGTGATAAGTCGGACTTCAAAATGCTTGTCGGGGCTGACACGCTCGGCTTCACTTTTTATTTTAGTTCATATTAATTTTCCCGCCTGCAATGTCAATGGCATCCTTCATCCGAATTTGAGCAGATCCTTGAATCATGGTAACACCTCGATCGCCATAAACTGTGACCCCGGCATTTTCACTGGTTAGCTGGAGTTGTCCTTCCGATTCAATAAAGATTCCCAGATGACTGGCAAGGGTAATGCCTTTGGCATCGTCGAGTTCAATGGATAAGCCCTGATTGTTTTTGACGTGAATGGCATCAGGGGTTAGCAACACTTCTTTGTTTTGTTTGTTTTTCCATGACTTGTGATCGGGATTCGTTCGTCCACCAGCAGTTTCTAAATGCACACTGCTTGCCACGTAAGCACCTGCTTCATCTGCATTTGGAAAAATGAGACGTATTTCATCTGAGACTTCAGGCTGCACAAACCATCCCGTCCCGTCAGGCGTTGAGTAAACCGTGGCATAGTCAAACCAACGGTTGCCACTGCGTCTTCTGTTTTCATCTTCGTGGAGTTGGACTTGAACGCTAGCCTTTTTAACGGCTGTCACACGCCCCCTCATGGAAACACCTTTTATTTGGTTGTGAGGTTGTGGCTGTTCATAGGCTGATTTAAGGCTGCATAACGTATAGCTGTGCATCAGTTCGCTTCCTTCTAAATAACGTTCAACTTTTGTGATGACCAGCCTTCTTCCTTGAAAGCTCACCGGTTCTCCCAATTCGTAAATGGCTCTCGTTGATACATGGTAAACACCTTGTTCAAAGTGGATTAAGCTGTCTTTGTCCGATGTGCCACTGGACATGGCGTAGCGAGTTGCAAGTAGTTCACGTTCACGACTTCGAACAAGTCCCAGTAGGATTCTTTTTCCCTGTGTTTGATATTCGGGGATGACCACAATGCCTAAACGATGGGCTAACCGATTGATAAATGTCCAATCGGTTTCTTCGTATTGAACCGTCAGTTTTCCTGTCGGAACGTCTTGTTTTTCACGCATGACCATTTGACCGTCTGATGCTTGAAGACAAGTGTTGATCACCTGTTGATAGGTGGTCTCATCTGGTTGAAAGGTGCGAGTATGGGGCATTTGATCCAGTAAATAACTCCCTGTCTTCACTTCAATGCGCATGGTGTGATACTGATGGATGGAATCAACGGTTAAGTTCGTTAAAATCCCTTGAAACAAAATAATCTCTGCATCGTTTTCATCCAATGCCTTGGCACAGACCCACGTTTCACGGCTTGCCATTTCCACATACTTTTCTCGATTTTCTTCAGCAATCAACCCTTTGATGGTTAAAACACCATGTTCGTTGAAAGTTTGAATGCAATCCCATGCCACATAGTTGATAAATTGAAAGGGATCAACCATGAGCTTAACCGCTCGTGAATCCGTTCTTTCAAGGCTGGAAGTCACTGTTTGCGATCTACTGATAGGTTGGAAATTTCTCGTTAACTGTCCAGCCACTGATTGCTTAGGTGTTCCAAGCCCTTTTGACCCTGAAGTAAATCCACCATTTCCTTCTGGTCGTGCCATTCTGTTTTGCATGTTGGCAGGTGCTAAAGCTTCTTGTTCCAATGCTAACTTCCGCTTTGCCATCCGCTCCGTTAATTTCGGTCTGTTTTTTCTCATTGTCTACGTCTCCTTGCGATATTCCACTGATTCCCACATTTGCACAACCGCTGATTTCCAATCCATATGATTTGAAAATAAACAATTAAAGGTGAGTTGATAAATGCGATCATCTTGTTTAAGATGTGCCAACATATGATAGAGCGCTCCATCCATCACCTGTTGACGACATTCAAAATAATAACCCCTCACATTTTTAAAAGGCTTCACTTCACTGAAATCAAACGTCCCTTGCTCGTTTTCCAGTGTTTCTTTTACCAGTTGGATCCCTTGCATCAATGTTGTCCCTGGCGCATTCGGAAATTCGTTAAACGTTAGATTGGTTTCTAAATTGTGATGGGTTAAAATACAAGATGTTTTGAAAACAAGGGGATACTTTATTTTTGCAAACGCCTCAGACATCACTTTGAACCCCTCCGGTATCACAACGACCAATGAATCTAACACTTTCCAGCGCTCAAACGCCTGAATTTGACCCTCAATGTAAATCCCTGTTTCTAATGTTGAATACTGTGCTTTTAAATTTTCTCTGCGTTTTTGGATAATTTCTACATCTTTGAAAGCTTGTTTTTGCATCTGCTTCACCTTTTAATGAACGACCCTCAGAGAATGTATCCCGTTTTAACGATTCAAATTTAATCTTTTTTCACCTGATCTTGTCGCTATTGTATACCATAATGACGCTTTTGTAAACATCGTTTTCATTTATTTTCCAATATTTTCTGATATTTTAAAATGATAGCAAAAAAAATCCCTATGAGGTCGACAAACCTACAATAGGGATTTTTAATTATTTTCAAGCCCAACGCCTCAGTCCAGGTCCACCTCGCTTGGCTTCCAAATACAGTTTAGCCAAAATATAAATCAAAACGATGTGGTAAAGGATATTGATAAAACGATGGATTTCAACCAATTGCATGACCATATGAAGCGGCAAAAGGTGAATCGTGATCCATGGAAAAATAAATAACGCATAGACGACCAAATAAAGAAGTGCCACACCACTGTACACCAGTAAGTCTGTACGTTTTCTTCGGTGTGGTGACCAAATGTATTCTGCTTTAAGCAACCAAAAGAAAATTCCCACTGAGAAAAAGAGGTATGAAATCGATAAAAAGCTGCTGATGTACAGGTTCCCAAGTAAGAATTGGGGTAAGAAAAATCTCAAATGTAAGGCCAACGCACCAAATGTAAAAGTTCGTGCTGTCTTTAATTCTTTTGCCGCAATGGGTAAGGCATGAAGACCCGCTGCAACCAACAAATAGCCACCCAGCATAAAGTTCATCACACCTAATGCATGTAATGCACTTATCCCAGCACTCACTAGGATTAATAAATAACCTTTATCCATCTTTATAGCTCCTTTATAACAGCTTTCAACCTGTCTAAAACCACGTCACGACCGAGCAATGTCACTAAAGCGGGTAAATCTGGCCCATGCATGGCGCCACTTATACCGATGCGACATGGCATAAAAAGATTTTTTCCTTTAACACCGGCCGTCACACCAGCTGCTTTAATGGCATTTTTAACAGCATCCGTTGTGAAGTTTGCTAAGCCTTCTAATTCAGCTTTGAAAGCCGTTAACGTTTGCATCGTCGCTTCACGACTTGAGATTAAAAAATCTTTGGCTTCAACGTCAACGCTAAAGTCTGCATCAAAGAAGGTATCGTATAAGTCCACAATCTCTTCGCCATATGTTAAGCGATCCGCAAACAAATTGACTAACCCTGCTGCCCAAGTCGGTGCTTTCCCTACTAAAACATCTGCATCAATTAAATGTGGCATACATAATTCCAATCGCGCATCTTCATCTAAAGTTTTAAGATGTTGCGCATTGATAAAAGCCAGCTTAGCTCGATCGAAAGTAGAAGGTGATTTTGATAAACGTTGCACATCAAAGGTCTTGATGATGTCTGCTTCGGTCAACACTTCTGAATCAGAAACAGGTGCATGCCCAAGTAATGCAATGAAATTAAACATCCCTTCTGGTAAATAACCCATTTTGGCATATTGCTCAATGAACTGTACCGTATCTGCATCACGCTTTGATAACTTTTTCCCAGCTTCATTCACAATGAGCGTCAGATGGGCATAAGTTGGGTGTTCCCAGTTAAATGCGTCGTAAATCATCAGTTGCTTCGGCGTATTCGTAATATGCTCCTCGCCACGGAAGATATGGGTTATTTTCATGAGATGATCATCAACAGCACAGGCAAAATTATAAGTCGGAATCCCATTTGCTTTCATGATGACCCAGTCGCCAATGTCGGACGATTCAAATGAAATGTCACCACGGACCAAATCAGTGAATGTGTAGGTGATGGCTGTTGGCACTTTAAACCTAATGGCATACGCAGTACGGTCAGTCGGTGGATGTGTCAAGCAACGTCGTGAATAATGAATGTTAGCCACATCATTAGCTTCCAATTGTTCTCTTTGTGCTTCAAGTTCTTCACTGGTACAATAACACTTATACGCCAAGCCTTTTTCAATGAGTGCTTCTGCGTATTGTTGGTAAATGTCCAATCGCTCCAATTGTCGGTAAGGCCCATAGTCGCCACCAATGTCAACTGATTCATCCCATTCAATGCCAAGCCAACGCAAGTAGTTCATTTGAGATTGCTCACCACCTGCGACATTGCGGGCTGTATCTGTATCTTCAATTCGCAAAATAAATTTCCCATTTTGAGATTTTGCAAACAAATAATTAAACAAAGCTGTTCTTGCATTTCCAATATGTAAATCCCCTGTTGGTGAAGGGGCATAACGCACTCTCACTTCTGACATCATCTATTCCACCTTTTCGAATTTTCACGACTTATTGACGCTTTTCATATATGCTTCATAACCCTTTTTTCTAAGTTCACAAGAAAGACATGTGCCACATCCATCACCGATGATTCCTTCATAGCATGTCAATGTTTTTTCTTTGATCTCATCAAGCTTTCCCAACTGATCCGAGAGTGCCCACACGTCTGCCTTGTCTTTCCACATCAGTGGCGTATGAATGACAAACGCTTGATCCATCGATAAGTTTAACGCCACATTCATGGCTTTCATAAAGGTATCTCGACAGTCTGGATAGCCTGAAAAGTCAGCTTCACTCACACCTGTCACCAGGTGTTTAGCCCCTTTATTATAAGCCACGGCACCAGCAAACGACATGAATAATAGGTTTCGTGCAGGGACAAATGTCGTCGGTAAGGCCCCTTTTCCACCCGCTTCTACTGCTAACGCATGATGGGTTAATGCATTGGGATGTAATTGGGACAGTAAAGACATATCGAGGATATGATGTTCAATCCCATGTGCTTTACAAATAGCTGTTGCACATTCAATTTCAAGTGCGTGTCGTTGGCCATAATTAAACGTAACCGCAATGACTTCTTTAAATTTTTTCATCGCCCAAAACAGACAAGTCGTTGAATCTTGACCACCGCTAAAGACGACGATACATGTTTCTTGATTCATCATCACTAACCTCCAAACATCCGCTCAAAAAGAGAGACATGACCGTCTTGCGGAAACCTGCTGACGGTCATCATGATCATCATCGCAAGTACAATCATTAAAGCGATGATTTTTCTTCCTCGTGTTAATCGATGTTCTAAACTTAAATAAATCGCACCGTAACCACCATTAATGAATGTAATGACTGGCAAAACAGAAATGCCTTCTATGCCGCCTATTTCAGGAAAAAAGCCAATTAAGATGAGCAGTAATAGCCAATTAAACAAATGAAACCCGATGTATGTCGCCCATTTAAGAAATTTTCGACTCACACGCCTGTTTTTATCAATGGCAAGTACCAGCATCGTGATCGGGATTAAAAAAACAATCAAACTGAACACAGGTTCAAAGAAAAACGCAAACGACCAATTGATGATTTGAAGGTATAGCAATTTTTCAAACAGTTGATACTTTTTCGACGTGATGACTGTTGGATTACGGCGCTTCATTAAAATCAACGTACTTAAACCCGACAACCAACATGCCAATACCAGCTGTGGCAAAGTAAAGAGGATCACGAGGGGAAAAATAACGACCACTATGCCAGCAATGCCTTCTAAAAACAGTTTTTTTAGTTCAGTCTTATTCATCGTTCGTACTCCTCTATTTCCCGATTAAAGACACAAATTCTTTTCTTAATTCTGGATTTTCATCAAACGCTTCTCCTTCATACGTAATCGTCGTCGTCGTTGAACCGGGTTTACAGATCCCGCGTGCCGTCATACAACTGTGCGCACCTGTTATGTACACGCAAACCGCATCGCTCGCTGTAATCTTTCTCACGATCTCGGCAATTTCTTTGCCGATTCGCTCTTGCAATTGTAAACGACGACCGACCATATCAGCAATACGCGCCAATTTTGATAAGCCGATGACTTTTTCTTTCGGTAAATAAGCAATGGTAACTGACATATCATACATCAACGCCAAATGATGCTCACAATAACTAAAAATCGGGATATCTCTCACAACGACCAGATCGCTGGCATTGTGTGAAAACCCCTCCTCTTCAAACGTCACACCAAATAGCTGAACCAACTCATCATTGGTATACGTCATCCCTTCAAACACTTGTTGGTACATCTTTGCCACTCGCTTCGGCGTCTCGGCAATACCAGCACGCTTCGGATCATCACCCAGTGCCAACAAAATCTCTTTGACTGCTGCTTCAATTCTTGCCACATCAATTTCTTTTTTCACTTTAACACCCTCGCTTCACCTTGTCGCAACGCATCAGAAAAGTTGATTAAACACCACGCATCTCTTTCGGCCAAATGTATTTATGTAACTGTAGTTGCAATCTAATGCCGTTTAACCGATCGGCCATCATCCTTTCGACGATTAACTTAGGTTCAATCAATTCGACCACTGGACTAAAATACACCTGACAGCGATCAATTAACTGGTAATCATTCACGATCTCAATGGCTTGATCCAAATCACGTTCAGACGCAATCACAAACTTATAGGTGTCCTGTTTTTCAACAACCGTTAAATTAGGCAAATGCATCTGCTTCATCATCTTACTGTCAGGCAACTTAAAGTCAACCACAAACTGCACCGCTTGATCTTTAAACCTTGCTTTAAAAGGTTCAATATCGACACCACCATGCGTCTCAATCCGAATGGTCAAAGCATCATCTTGTACCAGTAAAGCAATGAGTTCACCAATATGGGGTTGTATAAGCGGTTCTCCACCTGTTAACGTGACATTGTGCGCACCTGCTTCTTTAATATAAGCGTAAATGGCTGCTTCATCCATGACATCAGGTGTGCAAGAACCATCCCATGAATACTTCGTGTCACACCATGAACAACGGAGGTTACACCCTGAAAAGCGAATAAACGTTGACAACGCGCCAGAACTAGGTCCTTCTCCATCAATGGAGGTGAACGTTTCGATTATTTGATATTGATACACCTCAAACGCCCTCCATTTCAGAATAAATACAACTATTAGTCGGCGTTTCATACAACTCGACTTCTGTTACATTGACACCCATTTGCTTAATTTTATGATACATGTCTCGACTCATCTCTTCAACAGTCGTACGATAAGGCACCATGACCACATCGAAATCCCATTCATTTTCTTCAAAAAATGCAGCAAGTTTTCGACCTTCTGCCGTGTCTTCAATGAGTAATTTATGATCAAATTGGTCGCTAATCTTTTTTAGGACGTCTTTAATGTTCCCAAAATCATCAACCATGCCGCGCAGCTGTCCTTCTTTTTGCAAGTCAGTCGCGGAAACTTTAACGACCAACCGATAGCGATGACCATGAATATTTTTACATTTACCTGCGTACCCTACTAAGTAGTGGGCAATGTCCATCCCAATTTCAGACTTTAATGTAAACATTTATTTGACTCCTTTTTACTTCAATTTTACCATTAAAAAAGTGGATCATGAAGAATGCGTAACCAACATTCTTAATACCCACAACTGATAGGCGATATGCACATCACATACATGACCTCGTTTTCTTCTTTTACAGGCAAGGGCTAGAAACTACCTATTAATATTAACAATATTTTCATTGGGCGTCAGTGTGAGACCGTGTTCTGTTGCAATTTCAATGATTCGTGACTGTTGTGACAAAATTGAAACTTGCGCATGTAACTGTTCATTAATGACCTGTGCACCTTCAATCTGGTGCTGCAAACCTTGAATTTCATAATGGATATGGTTAATTTGTGATGCCATATAAAGCTCAACAAACATCAAACCAAAAATCCCAATTCCGCACATCATGCACAACATTTTAAAGGTATAAAAACTTTTTTTCGGTTTCTTTTCGATCCGCCTTCTAACAACACGGGGTGACTCAGGTTGCCGCTGGGGATGCCAAGTAGGTTGTAAGTCATGTTTTCTTTTCGCAGCCATTTTCATTTCTCCTTTATTGTTCTGATGTCCTGATACGCTCAATGACTCGTAATTTAGCTGAACGTGAACGTTTATTCACTTCTATTTCATGAGCACTCGGTATCACGGGTTTTCTTGTCACAACTTCAAATTTTGGTAAATAAGCTTCTGGTACAGCTGGCATCCCCCGATAAGCTGCATCTTCTTTAGAAACTTCGACGAACATTTGCTTGCAAATCCGATCTTCTAACGAATGAAAGGTAATCACACCAATCCGACCACCTACTTTTAACAAAGTAAGTGCATCTTCAAGGGCTGTTTCAAACACACGCAGTTCATCATTCACTGCAATTCGGATCGCTTGAAAAATCCGTTTGGCAGGATGACCACCTGTGCGTCTCGCCGCAGCCGGAATGGCTTCTTTGACAATGTCAACCAATTCTAATGTGGTCTCAATAGGCGCAATCTGGCGATGCGCCTCTATTTTACGTGCCACTTGCTTAGCAAATTTTTCTTCTCCATAGCGCGAGAAAATCCGCAACAAGTCATGAAATTCCCATTCATTAACCACTTCTTTTGCCGTCAACATGGCTGACTGATCCATCCGCATGTCAAGGGGCGCATCTTGATGAAAACTAAAACCACGCTGTGCATCATCAAGTTGAGGACTAGAGACGCCAAGATCAAAAATAATCCCATCAATCGCCGTCACACCTCGCAAAGCCAGCTCTGCTTTTAAATGGACAAAATTACTTTTGATCATCGTAAAATGTTCACTTATCTCAGCCAGTTTTTTTGATGTTTGACTAATCGCATAGGCATCTTGATCAAATGCGTATAAATGTCCAGTTGTTAATCGATTCAAAATCTCGGCACTATGTCCACCACCACCCAAGGTTGCATCCACATAAATTCCGTCTTTTTTGATCTCAATTAAGTCAATGGCTTCAGTTAATAAAACGGAATAATGGTTGAACATGAAAGGCCTCCCGAACTACGTCGACAATGATTGTAAAGTGACACCATTATAACATAAATTTTCTTGCATGAGAACTCCTTAACATGAAAAATTTAAATTTTAGCAAAAGTTTTTTCAACTTTCCTTGCAATAATGGCTAAAATGAGGTAAAATTTCTAGCAAGAGGTAAAAGGGTGAGACTTATGAGTGAAAAAAAGAAAACAGCCATTCAAACATTGCTGGCACAAAAACAAATAAAATCAAGTGAACAAAACAATCGCAAAGCACGTCCCACAGAAACCATCGGAACGTACCGAAAAGCAGTGAAACAAAAACGTGGCGGCGGCTTATTCGATGGTAAGTAACAATGGGTTGGACAACTGAGGTGAAAATCCACATCATCTTCAACTCTTTATCGCAAAAATTTTTTCGGTTTTGATAGCATCACATAGCATAATGGAAAAAGGGTGGCTAAAATAATCGCAATCACACCAATGAGATAAAACACGGCGACAATCTCTACACGAAGTGAAACATCAAGAACCTCTCGTACATCAGCAACGGTTGGTATTTGGGTAAATCCCATCTGAATTAACGGGTTATTCCAGTCTAATGCCCCTTGCCGAGAAACCTGAGAAAATTCACGATGGATCAACATTTGAGTCATGAACCTTGAAATAATGTGACCTGTCAGTACAGCCCATGTCATACCTGTCAGGATCACTGCGCCCATTTCAGTTAAGATTTGTGAGATCATGTTAAATTTTTTTTCACCGAGGGCTAAATAGACACCTAATTCATGGTGACGATCACGTAAAAACAAAGTGATTAACAAGCTAAGAATCAACAAGGTGGCACCTATTGATCCCCACAACGTCCACCTTGCCATTTCTTGCAAAGCAAACATAGAAGTTGAAATAGCTTCAAAATCATTTGCCAGCGTATGAATCACCCAAAAATCTGGGAGTAATGCTTCAACAGTCGCTTCAAAAGGTTCTAACATAAAAGCATCTTGAAGTAACATCACGCTACTAACTTCCCCATGATGCCCTTGATTTAAGTCAACTTCATTTTCTTCGACCAGATTTAATTCCCGTTCCATGTCACGCCAAGCGTCAAATTGAAACCTTAACATATGCTCAATGGCCACATTTGGAACATGGATAAATCGAACAGCATTAGATGCCAGTGAACGTGCTAAGTAACCTTGATCACTCGTATCATTAAAATCAATTTCTGCGACAACATCAAACATACCGATGACTTCAAACGCAAAACTTTCTTGTGCAAAAATATGTTCCTCCCTTAATTCCTGTCTACGATCCCCACGACTCTCATAAGCAGGAAATAAGATGCTTTCTGTTAAGCTGAAAGTCGAACCAATGGCTAACTGGTTAAGCGCAGCAAATCCTCTTGAAACGATAATAGGCGTCACGTCTGACAGATGAACCAAATCATCTTCTGTAAATGAAGCGCCTTCAACGATTTCAATCACACCTTGACTGACCTGTAAAAGTTCAGCCTCTGATGTGCCACGAAGTTCTATCCACGACAGCCCATCCGCTAACATTCGACCGCCAATGACTGAACCACCGGCTTCTTCTGCTCCGAATTGATACGCCTGCAACGTATCACTCATCATGCCGATATAAACTGAATATTCAAAATGGCTCACATAAGGAAGCGACCCAATTTGACGTACCAGCTCTGCTGTAAGCGTCTCATGAGACCTTGATGCATCCCACGCTGCCCAATTAAGTCCTGAGCTTTCAAAATCATCTTCTAAAGCATCAAAATCTTGACGAAATGACACAAGCGGTGCCATCTGTTGTCTTAAATGCGCCTCTGTGTTAACGACTGCCATTTCAACTGAAAGGGCGCCAAAAACAAGTGTTCCTAAAACAACCGTTAGAAGCATGAGAAGCAGTGACTTCTTAAAACTTCGCAATATACTGATCATGGCGCGTTTAAAAAAATTAATGATCATCGCTCTCCTTTCATGATTTCTGAGAATGATTTTTTTTGTAGGTATTTTTCGAAAATCAGCGCAAATAAAAGGTCAATTACAATAAAGAAAAACCCTGTTATTAAAAGGCCTTTGCCGGCATTTGATGTCGCAATCACAACAAAGGGAATGGTATACCCCAAAAATCCAACAATAAAAAACTGGTTTCGCTTTATCGGACTATAACCCAACTTTCCTTTCAAAAACAGCTTAAACTTATTTCGCTCAAAATAGCTCGCCATTAAATGATAAGTAACCGTCAAATTGGCAATGACCAAAATAAGGGTGAAGCCAACAGCTCTAACAAATTCATCTTGAATCAGCGCTACTGTCCGTGCATTTTCATCAAAAACTGAATTAACCCGTGGAATCGCTGCATCTAACCCATGTTCAACCAACAAAGGTAGAATCGCTTCATAAGGGTTTAATGCATCTGTTTGAAAATAAAAGCTACTTGTCATATTAGAATTGACGAAACTAGGATCAAAATTTCCTGTATGAATCACAGCAATGGGATCTAAAATACGCCCGCCTGTCCCAGGTCTCACCCAACTATCAAAAGAGAAATAATATTGATCTGCTTCAACATAAATAAGATTTAAACTAAACGCTTCAATGGTGGTTTCATTTAAAGGTAAATCCAAATTGCGGTTGTAAATATTAGAAACATGCACCACTTGCAAATAAAAATGCCCCAAATAGTTTTCCACTATCTCTTCTTCGTAACTGCGTAACCTTTCAGGAACAAGAAGATTAAAGACATTATCGTCCCAAACAAGCTGATCAATAATGGGTATGCCATTTAAGGCTTCAATCGGATTAAGTTTTAAAAAATTAGGGCTAATGGTAATCCGGTTGCCATGTGGTGATGTTAGCACATTAATTCCTTCATAGGGTGAAAAATCGTCATCAATATCCTCAATACCCCCAGGATTCATAAAAAAGCCCATAAATTGCTCAGACATGGCTTCATAAAAAGCAATTTTTCTCATGCTGTAATCCCTATCTATTACAAAATCAACTGCTCCTAAATGACCTACCTGACTCACGTTGATGCGATATACACCTCTTGCCAGTTCCCAATGAGATAAGTTATCCAAACGAATATTTAAGTGATTTAACATGTGAATTGATGATTGAAAGGTCATCAGAAAAAAGAAAATAAACATCAGCTTCAACCCGTGATTAAATAACTGCATGAGTAAATAAGGCTTTTTCCCTTTGATTAAGCGAGTAGCTGACTCTTTTTTTAAGTAAAGTCGTACCGTCAAGACAATCACCATTAAGTAAAGCAACATAAGGATGCTACCTAGCAAAAGAAAATACGGTGTCATGGCAAGGATAAACGTCCCCTGGTTCATATAAAGCACATAACCAATAAACACAAGATAGGACATTAAGAGAGAAATAAAAAAAAGTTTCAGCACATCAATAACAATAACTTGGATAACCTTTTCTATTGAGTAGCCATGTAATAAAAAAATCGAACTGGATTTTAGTTGACTTATCACATATTGAATGGATGCACCAATCATAATAACAACCATCATAAAACTAATAAACACAAATTCTACAGCTTGTTGATAAGATAAGATTCCTAAACCACGCATCAGAAAATTCGAAGTTGATTCACCGAAATACCAAACCTCTGTAAATAAAAGAAACGCATCCAATTCGGTTAATAAACGTTGAACATGCTGTAAATCATCTGTATGCAAATAATAATTTCCATCAAGCGTAAAATTTTGGGGATTTTCAATCCCACTAATGGTTAGTTCTAAATCTGGAAGCAAACTTTCAATGATCCCTACCTGTGTTAACTCTCCTGTTTCAAAGGTACTGATAAATTCACTTGTCCCTTCCTTAGGAAAACGACCTGTTTGTAAATGAACCAAACCGTTTAACGTGAGATCTGTTGTATAAAAAATCACATTGGATCTCGTAAAATCAAACTCCCGATAAACAACGCGGGAAACTTGAATTTCTTCTTCTGCCATCAAGGATAAAAAACGCTCATAATTTTCTATTTGGTTTCCGAAATTCAAAGTCACATTAACTACATCATCCATAAACAAACTGTGATAAGCATTCCCATGAAAAAGCAACGTCCCATACAAAGACATGACACTTAACTGAATCACAAATAAAAAAAATAAAATCTTTTTCATTGAATACATTCCTTTATCAACAACAAAAGGGTAAAAGCATTACCCTTCGTTGTCACTTGAGATCATTTCCTATTAATGCTCTCCTTTCATGATTTCTGAGAATGATTTGCGCATTAAACTTTTTTCAAAAATAAATGCCAGTATCACATCTAAAATCAAAAACATAACACCTAAGACAAGAATAGGCCAACCGAAGAAAAATGCCATGATGATATTAATTGGAATCACATAAATCAAAAATGAAAGGATGAACCATTTATGACGTTTGGACAAACTAAAACCAAACAATGACTTCGTAAACAATGTGTGTTTATTGCGCCAGAAATAATTGGAAATCAAATTGTAATTGACGATAAAATTGGTTATGATCAAAGCAATTAAACTCAATATACCACTTATGATATCTTGCTCGATTAATCGAATGGCTTCGATGTTTTCAGAAAAAACTGGAAAATGAAAACGAACGGGGTACGCTAAACCATATGATGCGATCATATCTGAAATCTCATCAAACGGATTTTCGCTGTCACTCATAAAATAAAAACCACTTCCCATTACCCTCATCATATACATCGGATGAAAATTCCCCGTGTGTACGACTGCAATCGGGTCTTTTATTCGATTCCCATCCTTAGGTCTAATTCGCGTATCAAAGGTAAAATAATATTGATCGTTTTCCACATAAATAATATTCACCGACAAATCATCAATGGTATAAGGTAAAACCTCAGTCTCTTCCATTTCAGCATCGCGATGCTGCCAATTCAAACTCGCAAAATAAAATTCTGCTAAATAAGCCTCTTGAATCAGTGCTTCATAAGGTCTTAAAAAATCAGGTACTAAAATATTCATCACCAAATCATCCCAAACGAGCTGTTCTTCAACCCGCAATCCCTCGATGGTATAAATGGCGTTCAACTGAAAAAAGTTAAGTGACACATCAACGCGATTCCCTTCAGGCGCAATTTCAAAGGGGGGCATGTGCGCACTGCGACCTTCCCAAAGATGGGGGAAAAGATCATAAGCGAAAAAATTTTCAGCATGCATAATAAATCCGTGATGTGCGTCTGATAACGCCAAACGTAGCCTTTCTAAGTCATGCACGTCTTGCTCAAATTCTTCAATTTCAATCGGATGAAACGTAGACAGATATAAACGATGAACATGCCTAGCAATCTCCCAATTTTGAAGATGATTGCGTTGAGTCGAAAGATTGGTGAGACCCATGATGACAAAATAACTACCAGTTAAAAACAAGCACATAAAAATGACTTTTAAAGCATGATTTAAAATCTGGATCGCAAAATCAGGTTTATAACCTTTAATCGCTGTGTGCGTAGAGAATAACTGGAAAATCAAATACATGACAACTGCACTCATGACGAGATAAGTAAGTAGGATCAATCCAAATACAAGTAAAAAAACAAACATAATCTGCAAATGAAATGTTAATAAATCAACCATGATAAAATAGCCATACAGCATCAAACTGGCCACTATCCCAGATAAAATCATGGTTTTTAACAAACTTTTAAGTACTTTTAAGACAATTTTATGTTGACTAAAACCATGGACATGTAAGGTAAAGCTTTCTTTTGCTTTAGACATGCTAAATTGTACCAAGGTTGCACCGACACATAAAAAAGTAACAATCGGGATCGCTGCAATGATGAAGGTCGTCATCACCGTTGGCATCGCAAAAAGCCCCATTGTAAGAGCTTCTAGTATCGTGCGGTCATCTTCTAACGGCGCATAAATTCGAAATGAATGTGTATAAGCCGACATGGCTGCTTCTATTTCAAACAATAATGCTACATCTGTTGTATGGATGCGATACCTGCCATCTACATGAAAATATCGAATATCGCTCATGGGTCTAATGGTTATATTAAAAAGTGGGGATAAATTTGCCACAACCCCCACTTGAGCCTCATCATCTTGAATAATATTACTGATAAACTCATCTTGGCCCATTTCCGGAAAGCGTCCTTCACTTAATCTAACATCACCATTAAAACGAACATCTGTTGCATACAAAATGAGGTTTTCATAATCAAGCCCAATCATTCTAGTCATCAGTAAGCCATGTTCTTCTACAAGAGCCATCATGTGATCTAAGCCTTCATCCGTCTCTCCAAAAATAAGATGAACATCCGTTGTTCCTGCAAATAAAAGCTGGTCAAAGTTATGAATATTAAGGGTCATACTAATCATGATCCCGATAACAATGAGCTGTAAACATAATAAACTCCCAATCATTTTTTTCATTTCTTCGTATCACCTCATTAATTTGCATTTTTAAACATACACATCCCCTAATTGACCCTTAATGTAAAGCGAATTGCAATCGCCCCTTGCTGAAATTGATAGGGCGCATCAACATTGGCAATGGCAAACGCCACAAAATCGTAATAACCTGGCTCATTGGGAGCGATGATAGTAAAGTAACCTTCAGTCATCTCATTTTCACTGCCCCAATTAGGCATACTTTCAAAATAATTAAAGTAATAAGCGTGCTCATTTAACGCAACCTGTTCCCAATTTAACAACCCAATGATAACAAAATCATCAATTTCAATCACTTCTGCCTGGCTGGGTGGATCAATCATATTGTGAAAAGAAAAGCCAATTTTCACTTCTTCCCCAGTTGTAACCGTCCAAGGACTAGGTGGAAAAGCTGTAAATTGACCCTCAGAAAACTCAGGGCTAATTAATAACGCAGCATGAGTTTCTAATGCACCTACTTGTTCGCCAAATGATGGCTCGCTATTTTCACCAAATGACAAGGAAAAATGAGAAGCGATGCCAATGTCATGAGTAACTAAGCTGTGCGCTACAACACATTCTGCACAGTAAGAATACCACTGGGCTAAAGGATTGACCGTGTTGTAATGAGGGTTAGCAAAAATCGCAATCGTTAAATTCCCCCACCCATTGTTGACTTCAACTGCTTGAGATAATTGAATGGGAAGCTGAACTTGATAACCCTCCGCTAAATGAAATAAAAATTCCGTCGTTAAGGTTTCTTGATCAGAGACATAAAAGGCAACTTCTTCAAATTCATAAAATACCTTCAAAATAAATTGTTCTCTTGGTGTCGGTGGCACTTCATTTGGTAAGAGATTCGGAAGGAAGTTGCTAAAAACAATATAAATTGAATCTTCTATTGACTGAAGCGTTAAATGGTTATTAAAAGCAAGGTGTCCGTCATCATCAAAAAAATGAAGATATCCAGTTTCTATGGTTGTCGCGTGTAGGCCATAACCTCCGCCTGATCCTAACGGATGATGTGTCGGAAACATATTAAGCCCTTCCGTAGAAGCATTATTTTCTACCAAACGTATGGGTGGTAAATCCTCACCTAAAAGCACAAATTCATTTAACCTGATTGTTTCATTTGAGAACATAAAATATCCCCCAATGCCCACTAGCACGAATAAAGGCATTGCTAGAAACAAACGAAAAAGCAATAGTTTTGATTTGTTGTTGTTTTGATTCATGATAACCACGCTCCTCAATGAATAAAAGGCGAACACTCGCCTTTTACTATCAGTTTATTGCCATAAATTTAATCTAACATGCCACCACTCATGGGTCTAATGCCTACGACACGACCCCGTGTTACAGTCCCTGTGCTTCCATTGCCAAGAAATGACCAGTTCGCTGAAGTGACACCATTGTTAACCCCAATCGATAATTGCACAGAAGAAGCAGTTCCTCGACTAACATTTCGTCCTTCTGTAGATAAAGTAAACTGTTGATGACTCCACGCTACTGTTCCCCTTCTGCCCTGTGTTTGGGTCAATGAACAAGTCCCAGAGCGATTATTTCCTGGAGCAGTCTGTCGGGTACAATTTGTAGCAGACGTTGAATCATTATTGCCTGCTTGAGCGACCAGCGTAGCAGGTCCCAATGTTGTAAGTGCCAATAAAGCAAGGACAATCCTTCTTTTCCTAAATCTTTTCATTATAAAAACCTCCGATCGTTATTTTCACCTTTTTGCAAAAAGTACAGCCAAATTTATCGCTATTGGTCATCTGATGCCAGCCTGCAGTTGTCGAATCATCAGGAATAGTGTCTAAGTTTAGCTGATAACTAACATTTTAGTATAATGAGGTATACTTTGTCAAGCTTTTTTTTACCCCCCCC
>WRKJ01000053.1 GCA_009778135.1 Defluviitaleaceae bacterium | reverse complement strand
ACCAAGGGAATGTGTTGTTGGTTGGTATTAATTATGACAAAGAAACGAAAGTCCATGACTGTATCATTGAATCGATTGATTATGGATGAAGTAAGCCGTTTTAACTTAGAAGGTGTTACCATGTCAAAGGAAATTGAATTAATTTTAAGAGCTTTACTGTTTCAAGCGATGCAGGCAGAATCTAAAGAGGAAATCGAACTCGCTATCAGAGCCATGTGTTCAAAAGATGACATCGCAGCTGTTAAAGAGCAAATCGCAGAATTGAAGTTGTTAAAGGAAAGGAGTCAAAGATAGTGTCTATCAAAGAAATGCGTCAAGCACTAGGGCTTACGCAATTGGCCTTTTCGGAAAAGTTTGAAATACCAAAACGTACAATCGAGGATTGGGAGGCGGGCAGGAGAAATCCGCCTCGTTATGTTCTCAATCTCTTAGCGTGCGTTGTTAAAAAAGAATTGTCACGCTAGGGTCAGTTCTTTTTTAGTTGGGAAGAAATGCCTGTGTTTTTTGATGAAGATAAAAATCATATCGCGCGCTAAGAGGGTCTGGAAAATCAGTATTTGTTAATAAAATAAAATTTTTGAATCGTTAAAACGTCTTACATGGGCCATGACCTTGACTGATTGGAACAAAAAGACAAATGGGTTGGTATAGCAAATCCACTTTTTGTGAATTAGATTAACGTGTGTCGATATTTGGTTGTTTTTGACAAGTACCAAATTACAAATTTGTAAAAAAATTTGTTATAATGACTAACAT
The DNA here is from genome assembly GCA_009778135.1 of Defluviitaleaceae bacterium. Classification (GTDB taxonomy): domain Bacteria; phylum Bacillota_I; class Bacilli_A; order MOL361; family Turicibacteraceae; genus WRKJ01. The sequence continues at coordinate 16,624 of WRKJ01000053.1, read as the reverse complement.
GAGAGGGAGAGGAGATTGTTTTCTTAGCAATCTCCTTTGTTTGTAGAAGGGAGGTATATATGCATGACTTCATTGTTGGGAAAATCTAGATATCTTATTTGTTTTTATATGATGATTGCTATCTTTAGCACATTGAGCTTTTCAGTTTTTTTAAGTATGTACGAACGAGCAGGGATTTTGCATGATGGCATCAGTCAAGATAGTATTTTAGTACGCTTCGATTCGTCCAATGAATCATTAATAGTCAATGATTTTCTTAATGTGTTAAAAGAATCTGAGCCTGATAATTTCTTGATTTATAGAGATAGTTTTGATGCAAATATACGTTCATTTTATCTTTGGAATCATGAATTTCCCCTTGAGATGAATTGGTTAGAAGATGAAACAGATATAGAAACAGGAATCGTACTCATAGATAAAGTATTATTTGCTAACGCAAGATATGAAGATGGGCGTTATTATCTTTGGTATCGTGGATATGATTACCAAGTGATCGGAACATTTCAATTAGATGTGATTAGTGGGGGGACTCCACTATTCTTTCCAATGGATTTAGAGAGTCCTCTGTTCGGGATTTATGTCGTAGATGGACTTTCAATAGAAGCTATTTCATCAAGTGTACAACAGTTACAAGAATTAGACTCAAATTTAACAGTTCAACTTATCCCACTCGAACGAACCTTTGCAGATCGCATGCTGATTGTTGTTCAAGCCTCTTTTTTTGTTGTCATTTCACTTGTTTTAGCGTTAATTTTTATTGGACTGGGCACGATGACACATACAGTTGCTTGGATGGAATTGCGACAAAACGAAATTGATGTTCGCTATTTAGTAGGTGCAACGACTAAACGTATTCAGAGGTGGCTACTCAAAGAGTATGTCTTCATTATTAGTGGTAGTTTTATTTTTGGTTGTTTCATATCGTTTTTGATTTGGCAAACGGGATTGTTTCACATCATTATGCCTGATTTTCACTTGCTGGGCATTGGTTTTGCTTTCATGTTATGTTTAGTACTCGGTGTTCTAACAGAAGGAATTTCAACACAACTAAATGGCCGAAAAAGAGGTGTACTGCGAAAGGAGAAGGCAAGGTGAAAGAACAGTTTTATTTAAGCATGCATGACTTATGGAATAGAAAGAAAAATGTATTATCTTTGCTCCTTCAAATGACATTGACATTTCTATTGATACAATTCATTTTTAATGCAGTTTTTGAATTACAGAATTTAAGACAAGAGGTTGGGCGTTTAACCGAAGTGCAAGATATGTATTTTCTATTGGATGTTTCGACAACCGAGCAATTTTTCCAGGCATTCGAGCCAGAAAACATCGAAAAAGTGATATCATTTTTTGAATTTATTTTTGAAAATGAATCTTTTAAAGCACTCCCATTACAAACAAATACTTTTCTTCCACCAGATGAACGTTTTGATGCATTTGAAGGGAATATGGGAAGTACGATGTCTTTTATGTATGCAACATCTTTACTTGAAGCGTTGTTTGATCTTAATACAATATCAGGTCGATTTTTTAATGAAACAGATTATGTCAACCATTATGACTATATTCCTGTTGTTTTAGGATTTGATTTTATGGATGCCTTTGAAGTGGGCGATATTTTTGAAGATAGCTTTCATGGCTATTTAGAAAATTTTAAAGTGATTGGTTTTTTAGAACAGAATTCAACTTACGTAGATCTTATGTCATCATGGCACTTTCAAAGCCTTGATCGAGTTATGCTAAGACCCTTAAATCAAAATCATTCTTTAGACGTAAGTTATTTTTTAATTCCATTATCTAAAATATATGTGATACCTGAATCAACAGATCAAATGCGTGAAATTGTGACGTATTCCGATGAGTTGGGTTTATTTTCATTCATGTTTCGCAATATGAATGATCAGTTGGAACTTCTTTCAGAGGAGCGCATGATGTGGATTCAATCACAGTTGTTCTTAACGGGGCTTATAACGATTTTAACGTTAGTAAGTTTTACCATTTCACTCCTTCAATTTATTGATAAAAAGAGACATGAATTTGGTATACATTATTTAGTTGGTGCAAGGAATAAAGACATTAGTTTTCGGATCGCATTTCAAGTTATTCCCTTTTTGATTGTTGGCAGTCTTATTAGGATCGGTTTATTAAATCAAATGGATTATGGTTGGCTTACGATGGGAATTAGTTTGTTACTGAGTATTTTAATCTGTTTGATTCCATTAGTAAGAATGAGCAATTTGAATTTAAGTGCTCTTATAAGGTGGCGTATAACATGACATTAATTAAATTAAATCACATTAAGAAAAACTTTGGAGCAAAAGAAGCAGAAGTACAAGCGTTAAAAGGTATTTCACTTGAGATTAAAGCGGGTGAACTTATTGCAATTACAGGTACATCAGGTTCAGGGAAGTCAACCTTGTTAAATATACTGGGATGCCTTGAGGAACAAACATCAGGGTCGTATATGTTGAGTGATCACGAAATTAATAGCAAATCAAAACTTGAGCTTGCACGTCTTCGGAATGAGATGTTTGGTTTTGTTTTACAAGATTTCTCATTGATTGAAAGTTATACGGTTAAGCAGAATATGTTATTGCCACTCTTATATGTCAAGGATAAGAAACGAAAAAAAGTTCGACAAGAAATGTTTATGGAATTAGTGGATAAATTAGGTTTAACCGAAAAAATAAACACAAAGGTTGCTTTATTATCAGGTGGGCAAAAGCAACGAGTTGCTATTGGTAGGGCTTTAATCAATAGTCCGAAAGTTATTTTAGCTGATGAACCAACAGGGTCTCTTGATAAAAAGACATCAGCTGAAATTTTAGATTTATTACTTACTTTAAATAAAGAAGGAAAGACAGTTATCATTATTACGCATGATCCAAAGGTAGCAAACCATTGTGATAGGGAGATTCAAATCGAAGATGGTATCATTTTCAAGGATATTCTTCGATAGGACGATCTGATTTAGAATGCGTGTTAAAATTCGGGAAATTTTCAAAAATAAAAACCCTTTCCCATTTACAGTTAAACAGCCTATTTGAAAACATTTGTCGACAAAAAATAAGAACTTTACGGATTAACGTCGCAAAGTTCTTATTTTTATTTGAGTTGATACAGTTGAAGCTGCCATCTGCAAAGCCATTGGCTTACTTGAAAACAGTCATATTTTTAACCACATATTCAGTACCGGAAACAACGGTTGCAACCGTCATCGCATAGATGAGGATAAGGTTAAAAAATGTTAAAACTGGATGGATTAAAAGGGCGATAACCAGAATAAATTGAAGTACAGTTTTGAATTTTCCTGACCAAGCGGCTGCAATGACAGTTCCTTTAGCGGCTGCAGTCATTCTTAAACCACTGACAATAAATTCTCGCGTGAGGATGATAAAGACGATCCAGCTGGCAAGAAGTCCTTGATTAATAAAGATTAAAAAAGCGGCTGTTGTTAACATTTTATCTGCAAGAGGATCCATGAATTTGCCAAAGTCACTAATGAGATTTAACTTACGCGCCAAATAGCCATCTAGCCAATCAGTGGCTGCTGCAAATGAAAAAATAAGCAGTCCCAGGGCATTGGCATAAGTTGTTTCAAAACCTACAAGGGTGACTGGTTGGTTAAGTGGCGCCATATAAAAGCATAAGATGAAAAAAGGAATGAGCACAATGCGTAAAATGGTTAACTTGTTTGCAATATTCATAAGTATCTCCTTAATCAGTTTCTACTTCAATGTTAAAACGAAGACTTTGCACAATATGAGCACCATCAAAATCGACGTATTCACCGTTTAAGCTGATGGATTCAACGTCTTGTAAGCTTCCCACATCTAGGTGAATAAACGCGTCGTTACTTCCATCTAGTTCAAACGTTTCTTCAAGGGTGATCGTTGAATCAAATGTACCGACTTGAACGGTCGTATTGTTAAAGCGAAGGTCTAGCCAACAATAGCCAGAGAATTGAATAACAAGTTCAATTTCTTCAAATGTTGTTACGACATCAAAGCTTTGCGTGAGTCCAACATGGCTATCAAATTCAATGATTGTATGTGCGATTATTTCCGGTTCTTCCTCCGGCGTTTCCTCTGGTTCTTCTTCATATGCGTCGTCATCTTCAACCTCTTCGTCATCCTCGTCATTTTCTGTATCAGGTGTGACAATGGTGTGTGGGTTGTCTACAATAAGCGGTGCTGAATCCGTGTAGGTAGGTTCATTTCCATGCAAATCGATAATGAGTCTAACAAAGAAAATAACAGTTAGGATTAAAAGTAAAATAAAAACGAATCCGATGATGAATTTACCGATTCTTTGTTTCGCTTCTAAACGTGCAACATTTGCAGACTTAACAGTTGGTTTTTGTCGTTTGGGTAAGGCATGATCCATTTTTTTAGGAATGGACGAGATATCTGCTTGTGTTTGCGTCATTTGGCGTTCAGAGACTTTGCGCTCGTTTGAAGCATCCACCGATCGTTCAGACAAAGGTTGCTGAGATGCGTAAGCATATAATTGATCTAAGTCGACATCAAGCGCTTGTGTATAGCGTTTTAAATACATTTTCAAGTAAAAATTGTCGAATCGCAAAAAACGACCTTCTTCAATAGACGTTAGATGAACAACGGGGACTTGACTCAAATGAGACAATTGTTCAAGGGTCAGATCTTGTTCTAGTCTTAATGTTTGCAAATAGTCTCCAATTTGTAAATTGCGAGCTTCATTTGAAAAATCCACACCTAACACCTCCTGGGATGGTTGATTAATCATTGGGTCATTTAATTAGTTTAGCCATTAAGTTTTATTTTAACGCATGAATGGTATTCTGTAAGCCATGTTTTGTACTTATCGATAGATGCCGCTATCTCAAAGCGGTAATTATCTGTCTACTGTTATAGAAACTTAATCGTTTGTTACAGTCTTCTCTCTACATTGAATTCTGTGATCGAAGTGCCCCTACCAAATTTGGGTTTCTCACTCGTGGGGTTTACCCGTTCCACTCTAATGGTTTCCCATTAACATCGTCACTGTGGCACTTTTACAGATACTAAGACCGTGCGCAAAGGGTTAGGTCTGTTCTCAGCCGTCAGTCAATTGCTTAACTGCCCTAGCTTATTGCTTCGCTAGGCACGGACACTACAGTCATCTCAGACTGTGTGAGCATGGACTTTCCTCAACCTCCTTATTTCAACTGTTTTTAAGGCACAATCAGTGTGCCGTTTGTGACAATCAAAAATAAGCAAGCTGCAATTACCCGAATACCATCACGATATTATCCCAAATTTTGGACCAGTTGTCAATTATTTTATATCCTTTAACTTAAAAAAAGTGGATCGTCACTTAAAAAAGTGAGAGAAAATTTTGCTTTTTTCGCAAAGGTTTGATAAAATAGAGGTATGATTAACTATCCACATAAAAAAAATGTACCATCAGTTGTGAAAGATCAACGTCATCAACATCAAAAAGCCATTGATTTTGGCAAGAGGGGGATGTCTTTTGAAGCGCAGATTGTGAGTGCTAACGCTTATTACTTGGCATCAGGTGTTGCGGTTATTCATAAAAAACCAACACCGATCCAAATCGTAAAAGTCGATTATCCGAAACGTGCTGCCGCAACCATTACGGAAGCTTATTTTAAAACGCCTTCTACAACGGATTTCAATGGGATTTACAACGGCATCTATGTTGACTTTGAAGCAAAGGAGACGACCAATAAAACCACATTTCCACTTGCCAATGTTCACGGACATCAAGTCAAACACCTCGTTGCTGTCGCAGAGCAAAAAGGATTCGCTTTTTTGCTGGTTAAATTTGTAACACTTGATGAGATCTATTTATTGATGAGTGATACTTTACACCAGTTTTGGCAAGAATATGAAAAAGGAATCAGAAAGTCAATTAAACGCGACGAATTTATGGCATATGGAACCCGGGTTCCCAACCAGACTTATCCCAGTGTGGATTATTTAAAAACGATCGATCAATTATTAAATAAAAGGCGGTAGTCTAGCATGCAAAATTTTAAAAGTCAAAAAAACAAGGTACAGGGATCAACAGGGCCTAAAAATGAAACACTCGCTATCCTTTTAAAGACAGTGTTCTTATGTCTGATACTCAGTGTCACAGCTGCTGCCGTTTTTATTGGTATGTGGGTGGAAGATGTATTAGCAGAAACACCGGAACTAGATTTGTCCAATATTACGCAAATACAATCAGCTGTGATTTTTGACCGAACAGGGGAATTGGTGTTTGAATTTGGTTTACAGCGAAGTGAGTGGGTTTACTTCAATGATATTTCACCTGTGATGATTGATGCCATTTCAGCGATTGAAGATGCGAGATTTTTTGAACATTACGGCGTTGATTGGTCGCGTACACTTGCAGCTGTTGCCTACACGGTTGAAAATCTACTCACTGGCGTAGATAGTATGCAGGGGGGTTCAACGCTGACGCAGCAGCTGATCAATCAAACACATCTTTTACTAGAAGATGGTGATCGGGATAATTCAATTGACCGTAAAATACGAGAAATTGCATTGGCCATTGAAATTGAACAAATTCTATCAAAAGAACAGATTATGGAAGCTTATTTGAATATTGCGCCATTTGGTGGTAGAATTCATGGGATTCAAGCAGCGTCACAATTTTATTTTGGTGTAGACGCAAGTCAGTTGACCTTATCTCAAGCTGCAACCCTTGCTGGCATTGTCCAACTGCCTTCTGTTCATCGACCTGATTGGAATGCACCACAGGCACAGACAAGACGTGATACTGTGTTGGATTTAATGGTTCATCACGATTTTATCACACAAGAAATTCGTGATTTAGCAGCAGCAGAACCGATTACGGATGTGCTCGTTTATGACGAAAGCGGATTAGAAGATATTCACAGGTATCAATCTTTTATTGATCGTGTACGAGAAGAAGCTTTACTTCGCTTTGGCATTGAACAATTAGATGGTTATCAAATTTATACCACATTGGATCGAGAAGCTCAAGCATTTGTGTATAATTTGCTGACCGGTCATGGCGATTTCTTTTGGCCCAATGAAGACATTCAAACGGCAGTGGCCATGATTGGCAATGACGGTAGTGTCCGTGCCCTTGCTTATCGTGACATGAGAAGTAACCGCGTTCAAATGGGATTTAATCCAGCTGTCCATGGAGAACGTCAGCCTGGCTCTGCATCAAAGCCAATTTGGGCTTATGGACCTGCGTTTGAATATTTAAATTGGGGAACAGGATCTATGATAACCGATGAGTTGTTTGGGTATGATGGTGGATTTCCAGGAAGTCCATTGGTGAGAAACTGGGATGGTAGATATCGCGGTCGTGTTTCTGTGAGAGATGCGATGAATCAGTCATGGAATGTACCGGCGATTAAAGCTTATCAAGCGGTTGTAGATACATTTGGTCAAGCACATCTCGATCAATTTGTTAACCGTTTGGGGATTCCAACCCCGCCTAATGGTTTTAATCAACGTTATGCGATTGGTGGCATGTATCATGGTGTTTCTCCTTTACAAATGGCAGGTGCTTATGCGACGTTTCCAAATGGTGGTGTGTTCAATGAGCCTTTTACGATCCTGAGAATTGTCGCGCCTGATGGTACCATTATCCATGGCGAACAATACCACCGTTCTGAGCGTATCATGAGCGAAAGTAGCGCTTATATGATGAATAGTATTCTTCGTACGGCAGTGACAGGATCTCCTAATTCTCCTGGGACAGGTGGACTGGCTCAAGTGCCAGGACAATGGGTTGCAGGTAAAACAGGAACGACCAATTTTGACATCACCATTCGTCAAATGCATCCGCATATTCCAGATGGAGGTGTGCCGGATTCTTGGTTTGTTGGTTATTCCATGGATGATACGATTGCGATTTGGACGGGTTATCGCAGTGTTGCGAGTGGGCACTTTTTAAACACATATGATCAAAGAATTCCACAGCGATTATTTGCAAGAATCATGGGTGAACTCGGGACAAATGAGTGGCGAGAGCCTGTTCGGCCTTCAACAGTGGTGGCAGAAAGAGTCGAATGGCAGAGTGGAACAGGAGAAGGCGAAGCTTGCCTACCGTCTGGATTCACGCCAGGTGGTGCGATTCGAGATGAATTTTTCCATGCACATGCTGTTCCGACTTGTGTATCAAATCGTTTCTCATCACCAGATGCACCGAGGAATCTGAATGCGACGGCAGGCGGCGGATTGACCATCCATTTCACATGGGATCATGGTGGTGATAACTTGCCGATGACACTTGGACAAGCGACAGCGGCTCGTGATAACGGACTGGGTCTGATGGCTAATCAAGAGGTAATGACCGAAGCACTTCACAATTTAACGATTGGACCAGGAGCAGCACAGATGATCATCAGTCAAATTGAAGCTGTTGGAGAAGCAGAATATGTTTTGATAGGCACCTTTTTGAATGGTTCGACGCGTGAGCTGGGTCGCACAACCCATAATCGTTTATCAGTGGATTTGCCCGTTAGTGATGCGCTTGCCATTCAGTCATTTCATGTCGTTGCTAGATTTACGAGCAGTAACCGAAGCAGTGAGCCATCTAATGCGATCCCAAATAGTGGATTCATTGATGTATCTGCACTTGAAATTAGACTTGATGACATGAGAGGTTGGTCGTTAGAACGGGCCCAACGCTGGATAGCAGGACATGTAGAAGATATCCGCTATGAGCTGGTCCTAGAATACTCTGATACAGTACCTGTTAATCAGATTATTGCAATGAATCCGACGGGGTCGCTACGACCCGATCAAGTTTTACACCTTGTTGTTTCACTTGGACCAGAGCCGGCTATTCCAATTATTCCAACGTTGCCAGAGCCAGAAGTAGAAGAAGAGTTAGATGATTTACCACCTGATTTAATGCCTGGTTTGGAAGACGCTGTTGGCATGGAATAACGTTGTTGACTTTGGAAACTAAAGGATGACTTTAAATGCGCGTTTTTGTTTTGGCAAGGGTGTCAAATGTGAAGAGAATGGTGAATGAGAGATGGATAAAAAAATAATTGTTTTAGGTGTAACGGGTGGCATTGCTGCGTACAAAAGTGCGCAGTTGGCAAGTAATTTGTTTAAAAAGGGCTACGACGTTCATGTGATCATGACAAAAAATGCCACTGAGTTTATCACACCTTTAACCTTTGAAGTTTTAACAAATAATAAAGTTGCGGTCGATACATTTGACCGCAATTTTGACTATAATGTCAATCATATCAGTTTAGCGAAAAAAGCTGATTTATTTGTCGTGGCACCTGCAACAGCCAATGTGATGGCTAAGTTTGCATGTGGGATTGCAGATGATATGTTGACAACAAGTTATCTTGCTTTTTCGGGTCCGACTTTGATGGCACCCGCCATGAATACAGGCATGCTTGACCATGTTGCGACACAACGTAATATGCACAGGCTTCGTCAAGACGGTGTTCATTTTATCCAATCTGATGTGGGATATTTAGCCTGCGGAGATGTGGGTATCGGTCGCCTTGCTGATCTGGCTGATATTGAAGATGAAATTGAATACGTGCTAACGAAGAAGTCATTAACGGGTCGTAAAGTTGTCATTACAGCAGGTCCAACACAAGAAGCCATGGATCCAATTAGATTTTTAAGCAATCATTCCAGTGGTAAGATGGGTTATGCATTAGCATGGGCGGCTAGAAATATGGGTGCAAAAGTTGTTTTAATCAGTGGACCTACCCATTTAAAAGCACCGCGTCACGTGGAGGTTGTTCATGTCCGTTCGGCTGATGAGATGTATCAAGCTGCAATGCGTCATTTAGATTATGATTTCTTTATTGCGTCTGCTGCCGTCTCTGATTATCGACCAGTAGAAGTGGCCGACCAAAAGTTGAAAAAGAAAGATTTAGCAGCGCATTTACGACTTGCCTTTAGGCAAAATGAAGACATTGTTTTGAAGGTTGCCTCACAGAAAAAAGAAAATCAGAAAGTCACTGCATTTGCGATGGAAACTGAGAACTTGGTGGTCAATGCGAAGTTAAAACTTGAGAAAAAGCAAGTTGATTTAGTCGTTGCTAATAATTTGACAGACAGGGGTGCTGGATTTAGCGGAGATACCAATAAAGTGACCCTTGTGATGAAGGAGGCTGAGTTTGAACTGGCTTTAATGGATAAAAGGCAGTTAGCAATTGAAATACTAAATAGAATGGAGCAATTGTAATGATTACGGTGATAGATGTCGGTAATACGAATATTACGATTGGGGTGATGCAAGATGAAGAAATTCTTGCGAGTTTCCGTCTGATGACAAGTCAAAGAAGAACATCTGATGAATTTGTAGCTGCTTTTTATGGCTTGTTTCAAACGAAAGGTATCCAGCATAAAGAAGTAGAAGGTGTTGTGATCTCCAGTGTTGTTCCGAAAGTGATGCATTCATTGCGTAATTCGATTTACAAGTTTTTCGATTTAGAACCGATTATCGTTGGTGCAGGGATTAAAACAGGTATTCAGATTAAGCGAGAAAATCCAAGATCCGTAGGTGCGGATCGCATCGTTGACTTGGTTGCTGGGCATCATTTATATGGGGGTCCGTTGATTATCATCGATTTTGGGACAGCAACGACTTATGACTATTTGAGTGCTGATGGCGAGTTTGAGTTTGGCTTAACGTCACCTGGTCTTGAGACATCAGCTGTCGCTTTGTGGAGCAAGGCGGCACAGCTTCCTGAGATTGAAATTAAAAAACCGATGAGCATTCGCTGTAAAAACACCATTACGAGCATGCAAGGAGGTTTGGTTTTCGGTTATATTGGACAAACTGAATATATTATTAAAAAAATCAAAGAAGAAGTAGGAGAAGCGAAAGTCATTGCAACAGGCGGATTGGGACGAATTATTTTTAATGAGACCGAAATGATTGATGCATATGACCCAAATCTGAGTTTCAAAGGGATGAAGGTCATCTATGATAAAAATAAAGGTGAAACCAAGTACAACTGAAGGAGAATGCGTGTGCACACAAAGGCAGTAAACCAGATAACAACCATTAAAACTGAAAAATTTAAGACGACCGTGATCAAAGTGTCGTTTAAGGCAGCGCTTAAGCGCTCGACTGTGACCGAGCGAATTCTACTTGCAGGTGTCCTACGTAATTCGAGTCAAAAATTTGCTTCTCGAAAAGCATTAAGTGCCCATTTAGAAGATCTTTATGGTGCGTCTTTATCAATAAGTGCTAAAAAGCAAGGGAAGTTGCATGTCATTAATTTTTATATTCAGATCGCAAATGAAAAATTTTTGAAATCAGCGCCACCCCTGTTTGAAGAAGCCCTCAAGACGTTAACAGAAGTTATCATGGCACCTAGATTGATTGACGGTACTTTTGATCAGGATGTTGTTCATTTTGAAAAGCGTCTTTTGAAAGAAGATATTGAATCCATTTATGATGATAAAACATCTTATGCGTTAAGAAAAATGATTGGTATCATGTGTGAACAAGAGAACTTTGGAACCAGTGGTGATGGATACATCGAAGATTTGTCGCAGCTTGATGAAACAACGCTGGTTACAACTTATGAGTCGATGTTGAATCATGATGAAGTTAGTATCGTCGTTGTTGGCGATGTTGAACATGAGCATGTGGGGCATTTATTTGAACGTCACTTCAACCTTAAAGCGCAAAGACCGCCTCAATTATCGGTCATTGATCAAGAGGAAAAAAACATGCGCAGTGTGACTGTTTTAAAAGAGACGCAAGCTTTAAATCAGACGAAGTTAAACATCGGTTATCGAACTTACACACGGGTGACAGATGCGGATTATTTTGCGATATTGGTTTTTAATGGTGTGTTTGGTGCTTTTTCTCATTCTAAATTGTTTATGAATGTGAGAGAGAAAGAATCACTGTGTTATTATTGTGCAGCTCAATTAGACAATTTCAAAGGCTTGATGTATGTGTATTCAGGTCTTGATGTGGATCAAGTTGCTAAAGCGATTCACATCATTGATCAGCAGTTGACTGATGTATGTGAAGGTCGTTTTACTGCAGAAGAACTGATGCTTGCCAAGAAGTCGATTATTAATTCGAAACGAGAATCTTTGGATTCAGCCAGTGGGATGCTTTCTGACTTGGAAATGAGTGCACTTTTAACTTTAACAGCAGCTGAATTTGTGGAAAAAATTGAACAAGTAACAGCAGCTGATGTAAGTCGAGTTGCGCAAAAGATTGAAAAAGATACGGTGTTTACATTAGAGCCAAGTAAGTCAAATACAACCCATCCTTAATCCGAAGGATGCATGAGAATCTCGGTATGAAGACCTGGGAAGGTAGGAGGAACATTTAAATGGAAGTTAGAAAATATGAGAAAATGGGCGAGCAGGTCTATTATGAAAAACTTGAGAACGGCTTGCATGTTTATTTAATGCCAAAGACAGGTTTTAACAAGACGTATGCCACTTTCACAACGAAGTATGGTTCCATAGATAATCATTTTATACCATTGGGTCAAGATGAACCAACACATGTGCCAGATGGGATTGCGCATTTTTTAGAGCATAAGCTCTTTGAAAAAGAAGACTATGATGTCTTTCAAAAGTTCTCCGCTGCAGGTGCTTCCTCTAATGCATTCACTTCTTTTACGCGGACTTGCTACTTGTTTTCAACGACGAGTGATGTTGAAAAAAATTTGACGACGTTACTTGACTTTGTGCAAGCCCCTTACTTTACAGAAGCCACTGTTGAGAAAGAAAAAGGGATTATCGAAGAAGAAATTAAGATGTATGAAGACAATGCTGATTTTAAAGCTTATTTCGGCGTGTTAAACAATTTGTATGTGAATCATCCCATTAAAATTGACATTGCAGGAACAGTTGAATCCATTTATGAAATTACGGCTGCTGATCTTCATGTTTGCTATGAGACTTTTTATCATCCTTCGAATATGATTCTGTTTGTGGTCGGTGATATTGAGCCTGAAAGCTTAATTGAAGTGATACGTGCCAATCAGGATGCAAAAAGCTATACGGCTACGCATGAGGTTAAACGATTCTTTCCTGAAGAACCTGCCCATGTTGCAATTGCTGAGCGTGAAATTAACATGCAAGTCAGTATACCGAAAGTTTTTGTCGGTGCAAAAGGGGTTGTCTGCGATCAAATGTCGCAAGAAGAGATATTGAAAATTGATTTGGCGCTTGATGTTATTTTAGAAATGCTTTTTGGTAGTAGTTCGGATTATTATGAGAAAATTTTAGCTGAGGAATTGGCAAATGATTCTTTTGGATTTGAAGCGATTCATGATGCCCATGCAAGTTTTTGTTTAGTGGGTGGAGATACGCATGAGCCTGAAGCGTTGGCTGCTAGCATCAAAGAGAAATTATTGTCAGCTGCGACACTCGAATTAAATGAAGCAGAATTTTTACGCATCAAACGCAAGAAGACAGGACAATTTCTATCTGCACTCAATTCTGTGGAATTCATTGCTAATCGTTTTACGGAGTATGCGTTTAATGGTTTGAGTTTATTTGATGTCGTGGATGTTCTTGAAGATTTACAACTAGCAGATGCGTTGACTGTTGCGAGAGATTATTTTAAAAAAGAGCGTTTGACAGTTTTAAAAATGGTACCCGCAGGATAGTTAGAAAATATCCTCCTTTAATCGACGGTGTCTTTTGACTTGCTAAATTGGATGTTACGTTTCATTAAATTGCTACTTTTAACTGTAAAAAAAATGTAAAAATTTTCAATTTTAGTGTTTACAAAGGTGCTATTTTCATGTATAATATGCTTTATCCGTGAACAAAAAGGAGGGTTAATTATGGCTAAAACGACTGTTAGAAACAACGAATCATTGGACGATGCACTTCGTCGTTTCAAGCGTGAAGTATCTAAAGTTGGTACCCTTGCTGAAGTTCGTAAAAGAGAACATTACGTTAAACCGAGTATCAAACGTAAGTTAAAATCAGAGGCAGCGCGTAAAAGTGGGAAAAGAAGATAATATGATTAGCTAACTCACAAAAGAAGGCTATATTATTTCAGTAAGAATCTGTCGCATGAAGCGGTTAGAGATATGCTCAATGAAGTAAGTAAGGAAGTAACAAAAATTTCCGAAGACTTATTAATTGGGCTTTTTTGAATAAGAAAGATGGAAGAAAATGATCAAAGATCAGATAGGAGATTTTAAAGATGCGTAAGAAACTATTTATTTTAGGATTGGTCTTGGCCCTGCTTTTATTATTCCCGTTTCTAACGTCACGTCATCATGCTGGAGATGAGACGAAAAAGAAAAGAGATTCGAAAGACATGATAAAGGATGCTATAGGTGACAGTTGGCGTTCATTTGTCGTCAGGTTTGATGGTGATGTTTATCAACTTCCAGCAGCCGTTACCACTTTTAGTGAAAATGGATGGGTGATAGAAGATGATGCCACTGAGATGGTTAATACGCAAAGTGCAAAGACCGGTGTGCGGCTTAGAAAAAGGGATCAAGTCATGCGGACCACTGTTCGAAATTACGATGATGAGGTGCAACCTATTGCGCATACTTTTGTCACCAGTATCACCTTCTCACATCATGATGCTATTTTGCCGATTGAGTTACCAGGCGGTATCACAGAGCATTCTACTTTAGACGAAGTGCTTCGTGTATTTGGAGAGCCAGATCGAATCGAAAAAAGCGCCACATTTACTTTTTATACATTTGGAAGGATGTGGGAGCAAGTTAACATCACATTTAACCATGAGAAAGACTATATCCATGCCATTAGCATTGAATATGCGCCTAGGCGTTTAAACTGAAATCGTTAAAAGCTACTTTACGCCATGGTTGGCAAAGTAGCTTTTCATCTTTTTTATGTTGTTGTCACTTGTTTATTTGTCTAGCATGACCAGGCGAATCATTCTTTTAATGATAGGGGCATGAACGAATGATTTGATATGAAATGAAAAATCAAGACTCGTCATCTGACATATCTTGGAGTGCTTTGGCAACAAGTTGTTTCGTTATTTGTCCACCAAACTGTCCACCGACTTTTCCATTCTCTCTTGCAGTGGCATCTGCACCTAAATGAACGCCGAGCTCTGCTGCAATTTCATGTTTTGTGCGATCAATGATGGATTGGATGTTACCAGGCAATTTACTTTTATGCCGTGTTGACATGTTCGTTCACCTCCTTCTTTTATAAGATGCACCATTTTCTTGAAAAAATACACAAGTTCAGCCATGAATTGACAATTTCCAATTTTATTGATAACGCTTAATAATGGACGTATCAAAAAAGACTGTGACCTTATGATCAACAGTCGAAAACAAATATGAAGTTAAAAAATAGGACATCAAATTGAAGGCGTTATTTTTTAACTTTTAAAGGCTTGCTCCAACCAGCAATGCCACCTTTGAGGGCGTAAACGGTTGTGAAATTTTTTGACATGAGTAGCATGGTTGCTCGCTGACTTTGTTTATCATCAGCACATACTAAGTAGATGGGTTGGTCACCACGTAGTTTACTCATACTTTTCGTTAGCATAGCAAGTGGAATGTTTCGAGAACCATTAATATGACCTTGTTCGAATTCATCTTTTTTACGAACATCAATTAATTGTCCTTTACGCATTGTTTGTGCAAATGCTTGTTCATCTAAAAAGTTCACATTTTTTTTCATTGTGTGACGTGAGTAAAGAATAAACATTAAAATGGCGATGAGGAGTACCATGAATAAAATGGTCGGTAAATTAATGTTTGCTATGAAATTTTCCATCGTTAAACCTCTTCTCAAATAATCTGGACATCTTATTATACAAAATTTTGCGCTAAAAATAAAGAGAAATCATGAAAATGATAGACAAATAAAAGGAAAATGAGTTATAATAGTGAATGGACATGAATTAAAGGAGTGCAAACGATGGTATCAACCAATGAATTTAAAACAGGTATGACGATTAATTATGAGGGGAACTTATTTCAAATTATCGAGTTCTTACATGTAAAGCCAGGCAAAGGACCTGCTTTCGTTCGAACGAAGCTGCGTAATTTAAGAAGTGGTGCTGTTATCGATAATACATTCAACGCGGGTGTCAAAGTTGAGCGTGCTCATATTGAACGCTCATCGATGCAGTATTTATATGCGATGGGAGATTCGTACGTGTTCATGAACAATGAAACCTATGAGCAATTAGAAATCCCAGTCGCGAACTTGACGCATGAGCGAAAATTTCTCTTAGATGGCATGGAAGTGAAAATCATGCTGTTTGAATCGGAAGTGTTGGGCGTAGAGCTACCTGAAAAAGTGACGTTAGAAGTGACAGAAGCAGAGCCAGGTGTTAAAGGAAATACGGCGTCTAATGTGACGAAGAATATTGTGGTTGAAACAGGCTATGCCTTACAAGCACCAATGTTCATCGAAGCTGGAGAAAAAATCATCATTAATACAACAACAGGAGACTACGTATCACGCGCATAATTTAAATGTGCGCCTGATGGCCCAGGCCTATTAAAAGAGATGTTAAATGAGTAATCACCACTCCATATAACATCTTTTTTTATATGAACTTGGCTCTATCAAGGTAAGCGAGTAAAAGAACCCTGTATAGAAAAGCCCTTAGTGAGATGATATACTTTAATCTCATCACTAAGGGTATTTTATGCAGTCAGTTGATTAGT
>WRKJ01000052.1 GCA_009778135.1 Defluviitaleaceae bacterium | reverse complement strand
GCGCGTGGCA
This sequence comes from Defluviitaleaceae bacterium, assembly GCA_009778135.1. Taxonomy (GTDB): domain Bacteria; phylum Bacillota_I; class Bacilli_A; order MOL361; family Turicibacteraceae; genus WRKJ01. The sequence continues at coordinate 16,988 of WRKJ01000052.1, read as the reverse complement.
TTGGTCCAAAGACGGCTTGTGCGATTTTAGCAACAGGAGATATGGCAGGACTCGCCAATGCGATTACTGAAGGTGATGTTAAGTATTTAACGAAGTTTCCAAAAATTGGGCCCAAAACAGCCAGTCAGATCATTTTAGATCTACAAGGTAAGCTAGATGTTTCAGGCGTCGCGACAGCGGCTGTCATGTCAAAAAATGGGAACTTGGATGAAGCGTTGGAAGCGTTGGAAGCATTGGGCTATCGTGCGAAAGAGCTAAAACGGGTGCAAAGTGTGTTGAAAGCGTCGACGGATTCAGTAGATGAATTGATTAAACAAGGGCTCAAGTTAATGATGCAATAGGCGCATGAACATGATAAAGGGTTGCCTGCTCCTTCGTGAAACTAAAAAAAGCTCATCTTTATAATCAGTTTATATTTAACGGGTATACTGATTAAAGGGCATACTGAAAAAATAATGTGACGACATTTGATGGTGAGGAGAGATAAAATGGAAGAAGAACGTTTAATGGATGGCGCAGTGCTTGCAGAAGATGATGCGCAACTGAGTCTTCGTCCAGAGCGGTTAAAAGCATATATTGGTCAAGCTGCGATTAAAGAAAACTTGGAAGTTTTTATTCAAGCGGCCAAAAATAGAAATGAGACCCTTGATCATGTGTTGTTGTTTGGTCCACCTGGTCTTGGAAAGACAACGCTTGCAACCATTATTGCCAATGAAATGAATGTCAATATTAAGTATACATCTGGGCCGATGATTGAACGTGGCGGAGATTTAGCAGCTATTTTATCGGTGTTGGAACCGGGAGATGTGTTATTCATTGATGAAATTCATCGCATCCCGCGTCAGATTGAAGAAGTCCTTTACCCTGCTATGGAAGATTATGTGTTAGATATTGTCGTTGGAAAAGATGAGTCAGCAAGGTCCATTCGAGTGGATCTAGTGCCTTTTACATTGGTGGGTGCAACAACGCGCGCAGGGGATTTATCGGCACCTTTAAGGGACCGTTTTGGCGTGCTTAATCGCCTAGAGTATTATGACGAAGCGGATTTAAATTTAATTGTACAACGTACGGCTGATGTGTATGGTGTGGCGATTGAGGCGGATGCAGCAGTTGAGTTGGCACGCCGTTCACGTGGTACGCCACGCATTGCCAATCGATTATTTAGACGTGTGCGAGATTATGCCCAAGTCAAAGGAAATGGACGCATCACACGAGAAATGACGGATTTGGCCCTTGGGAAGTTAGACATTGATAAGCGTGGACTTGACTACATTGACCACAAATTTTTAAAAGGAATCATTGAACGCTTTAATGGCGGTCCTTGCGGGATTGAAGCCATTGCAGCTTCCATTGGTGAGGAGTCACAGACACTTGAAGATGTGTATGAGCCGTATTTGTTACAGATTGGATTTATTAAAAGGACGCCACGTGGTCGAATCGTGACGTCTGAGGCCTATGCCCATTTGGGAATGGAAATGTTACATCAATAAAAAGCATTGTTTTAATTTTCTAGGAGGAGATTTTTTTGAAGTTAATCAAAGAAAAAATGAAGGAAGTGTTCTTTGCTGTCTTACCGATTATGGTGCTTGTCGTGTTGTTGCATTTGACTTTAACACCGCTGGAAACACCTGTCTTATTGCGTTTTATCTTTGGTGGTGGACTTATTATCGTCGGATTGGCATTTTTTCTAATCGGTGTTGATATTGGGATTACGCCACTTGGAAGTCTTTCAGGAGCAGCCATTGCCAAAAGTAATAAGCTTTGGATTGTCATCATTGCAGGCTTGATTTTAGGCTTTTTTATCTCCATTGCTGAACCAGGCTTGATCGTTTTGGCTAACCAAGTTGAAATGGTAACAGGCGGCTTGATTCTTGGGGTTGCCATTTTAGTTGTCGTTTCAGTTGGAATGGCTTTAATGTTGGCATTGGGATTTACGAGGATCGTTTTCAATTGGCCACTGCATTTTGTCTTAATTATTTTCTATGTGATAACAGGTGCCTTTGCCATCTTCGCATCGCCGGAATTTATGGCCATTGCTTTTGATGCATCGGGGGCGACAACAGGGGTTCTAGCAGTCCCTTTTATTTTAGCGTTAGCAACAGGGGTGGCAAAGCTTAAGAAAAACAGTCAGTCAGCTGAAGAAGACAGTTTTGGGCTCGTAGCGATTACAAGTGTGGGGGCGATTATTGCTGTTTTAGTGATGCAAATTTTTTCTAATGTTTATGAATTTTCTGGTGATTTTGAGATTACAACGACAGCTTCGACTGGTGTTTTAGGACCGTTCATTCAGATGATTCCAGAGGTATTAAGGGAGAGTGTGATTTCACTTTTACCGCTGTTGCTCATGTTATTGGTGTTACAAAAAATGGCGTTTAAGCTGAAAAAAAGAAAATTTACTAAATTGATCAAAGGATTTATCTATACGTTTATCGGTCTGGTTATTTTCCTAGTCGGTGTGAATGCAGGCTTTATGGATGTCGGAACGTTGATCGGGCAAAGCTTAGCTAATTTACATCGGACGCGTTATTTGATTCTCGTTGGCTTCGTTTTAGGGGTTGTGACCATTCTTGCTGAACCAGCTGTTTATGTGTTGACGCATCAAATTGAAGATTTAACAAATGGTTCGGTTAAAAGAAAGTCAGTCCTCATTGCGTTGGCTTTAGGTGTGGGGGTTGCCATCGGACTGTCTATGTTACGGATTGTTGTGCCCGGTATCCAATTATGGCATTATTTGTTACCAGGTTATCTGATATCATTAGGCATGACGTTTTTTGTTCCCAAATTATTTGTTGGGATGGCCTTTGACGCGGGTGGTGTGGCAACGGGTCCTATGACGGCGACCTTTATTTTAGCTTTCACACAAGGGGCAGCAGAAGCCAGGGTTGGCGCTAGTCTGTTAATCGATGGCTTTGGGATGATTGCATTGGTTGCATTAACCCCCATTATTACGTTGCAAATCTTAGGTTTTATGTTTTATTTGAGACAGAAAAAGGAGTTTGTTCGCCATGCTAAATAATATTGAGCTTTTAATTGTAATTGTGGAGTTTGGGATGGGAAGTAAAATGATTAAGTTAGGAAGAAAAGCTGGGCTTGGTGGCGGAACGATCTTCGTTGGTTATGGCACAGCTAAAAAATCACGTCTTGACTTTTGGGAACTTGGCATGTCACGACAAGAGATCGTCTTAATGGGTGGCACGAATGAAAACATTCATGATGCGCTTATTTTGGTTAAAGAAAAGTTACATCTAGAAAGGCCGGGAAAAGGTGTGGCATTAAGCATACCGATTAATACGTTAATGCGTGAATCTCAGGTATCAGTTACCAAGAAAAATACAGATGAAGGTGGAAAAAAGCCAATGTACAATGTCATTTACACCATTGTTGAAATGGGAAAATCAGATGAAGTGTTAGAAGCTGCAAGAAAAGCTGGTTCAACAGGTGCCACTGTGATGACGGGCCGAGGATCAGGTATTCATGAGCAATCCCACAAGTTGTTTGGGATGGAAATTGAACCGCAAAAAGAAATTGTGATGATTATTGCTCATGTGGATAAAGCTGTAGCCATTACAGCGTCGATTAGAAAAGAATTAGAAATTGATGAACCAGGTCACGGGATTATCTTTACGATACCTGTGGATGAAATTCATGGGTTGCATGAAGATGAGAAATAAGGATCTAGATGATAAGGAGGGCAATGTTGTGATCAACGTATTATTTGTTTGTTTAGGTAATATTTGTCGTTCGCCGATGGCAGAAGCCATTTTTCGTGACCGGGTCGAATCGGCAAAGTTAACAGATCAGATTCAGATTGATTCTGCTGGGACGGGGAGTTGGCATTTGAATCATCCGCCTCATCAAGGCACTCAGAAGATTTTGAAGCAAAAAGGGATTGGCTGTGAAGGAATGGTTTCAAGATTGGTGACAGCTGCTGATTTACAGGATTATCACTATGTCATTTGTATGGATGATCGCAATGTGAACGATGTGAAGACGTTTGGCACGATAGGCGAAGGCACTTTTTTAGGAAAGTTATCAGACTTCATCACCGATGCAACATGGTCAGAAGTGCCCGATCCTTACTATACAGGAGACTTTGACGAAACATATGAGCTTGTGAGTGAAGGCTGCGCTTCGTTATTAACCCACATTCGTGAAAAGCATGGGTTGTAGTAAAGTGTGAAATAGAAAATGAAATCAATCTAAGCGTGCTGCACGAGATTGATTTTTTAGCGCACACATTTACTTTTAACTTCGCGTCTATGAGCATTTAAGTCATCGAAATTGACCCGAAAATGATGGTGCTGATCCAAAGCAAGTTGGGCGCTTAGAACGAGAAACGAGTCGTGTAGAATGAAAGCGAAAATACATCAAAAGAAGTGATAAAACCATGTTAAAAGTAGAAGATTTTGATTTTGATTTACCACAGGAGTTAATTGCACAAACGCCTTTAAAGAAGCGGGATGGGTCTCGGTTAATGGTACTTGATGTACCGAGTGAAACGTTTAAGCATCGACAGTTTACCGACATTATTGATGAGTTGGAAGCAGGGGATACATTGGTGCTTAACGATACGAAAGTGATGCCGGCACGTTTACTTGGGATGAAAGCAGAAACAGGTGCGGCCATTGAGGTCTTATTGTTGACTCGGTTAACAGGAGACAGATGGGAAGTTTTAATTAAGCCTGCGAAGCGAGTTCCAATTGGAACGGTCATTTCTTTCGGAGATGGCAAGTTAAAAGCCACTTGCTCGGCAAAGAAAGCAGATGGCATTTGCGAGGTTGAATTTGCGTATGAGGGTATCTTTTATGAAGTGTTAGATGCGCTAGGCGAAATGCCATTACCGCCTTATATTACTGAGAAGTTGGCTGATCGTGATCGTTATCAGACGGTCTATGGGAAAGAAATCGGCGCAGCTGCAGCATCGACGGCTGGGTTACATTTTACGGAAGAGCTCCTTGCAAAGGTTGAAGCAAAAGGGGTTCAGTTGACGTTTATTACGCTACATATTGGGATTGGCACGTTTAGACCGGTTAAAGTGGAACATGTCGCAGAGCACGACATGCATGCGGAGTTTTACCGGGTGAGTCAAGAAACAGCAGATGTGATTAATCAGACGCGTGTGCGTGGTGGTCGTGTGATTTGCGTGGGAACATCAGCGGTGCGACTGCTTGAAACATTGGTAAGAAAGTACGACCGTTTTGAAGCTTGTGAAGGGTGGACAGATATTTTCATTTACCCTGGTTTTGAATACAAAGCTGTCGATGGCATGGTCACGAATTTTCATTTGCCTAAGTCAACATTGATGATGATGATTTCGGCCCTTGCTGGGAAGGATTTTGTGATGGAAGCTTACAAAGCAGCCATTGATGAACGATACCGTTTCTTTAGTTTTGGAGATGCCATGTTGATTCAAACAAAATAGTCAGTCGACCGATCATCGCAAAAAACGCGCAAACCAAGCGAATTGCATGATAGTCGGGTAAATGTTGCAAAAGCTTAGAAGATTAATGAATTAAGGAGATAAATATGTAAAAAATCGCTTTTGTAAACTTCTGAGCTTTGAATTTAGGTATGTTTATGGTATAATGATGAAATGTTTTAATCATCAGGCTATTTTTGACGATGAGCACGTAAAAGCATGGCATTAAAATTGACGAGGTGAGAAAACATGGCAGTAAAAATTGACAATGATTTGGGAAGAATTAATATTTCAAAAGAAGCATTTGCAGTTGTGATCGGGAATGCCACCAATGAATGTTATGGCATTGTCGGAATGGCATCAAAAAGTCCAGTTAAAGACGGCCTTGCAGTTGTTTTAGGACGTGACAACTTTGCAAAAGGTGTGACCATTACACCGACTGATGCGGGTAACATTGACATTGAAATTTATGTGGTTGTTGCACTCGGTGTTAAAGTTTCTGAAGTTTGCTTAGAAATCCAAAAGAAAGTCCGTTATGTGGCAGAGCAGACGTTTGGGAATTATATTAATGATATCCACGTATTTGTTCAAGGTATCAAAGGTTTAGAATAGGAGAGTTGAATAATGGCAAATCAAATTACAGGTCATGCGTTTAAAAAAATGCTTGTAGCAGGTGCGCGTAATCTTGCGAATCATTCAGACATCGTTGATAAATTAAACGTATTTCCTGTTCCTGATGGGGATACAGGTAAAAACATGACCATGACTTTTACAGCAGGTGCCACCAAAGTTGGAACCTCACAAGAACAATCCATTGGCGTGTTAACGAAACAATTATCACGTGAGCTTTTGATGGGTGCTCGTGGGAATTCAGGTGTTATTTTATCTCAATTATTTCGAGGGTTTGCAACAGGTCTTGATGGACTTGAAGTCGCAACCATTGAAGATTTAGCAAAAGCTTTGGATTCAGGCGTTAAAACTGCTTACAAAGCGGTTATGAAACCTGTAGAAGGCACCATTTTAACAGTGGCACGTCAATCTGCTGCTGCGACGCTTGAACGTTATGAAGAAATGACCGACGTTGTTGCCTTTTATGAGTTCGTCGTGGAAGAAATGAAAAAGTCTTTAGCAGGAACACCAGACTTATTACCTGTCTTAAAAGAAGCGGGTGTGATCGACAGTGGTGGACAAGGATTGGTCTATGTCTATGAAGGCTTTTTAAAAGCTTTAAAAGGTGAAGAAGTTCAGCTCGAAGCACAAACAGTAGACATGAGCACCAGCCATGATCTGGGATTTGAATCTGATGAATTTGGCTATTGTACGGAATTTATTGTCCGTTTAGACGAAGAAAGACCGGCTTTTAATGAAGCGATGTTCAGACAAAAATTAGGAGAGCTGGGCGATTCCATCGTTGTGGTGCAAGATGAAGACATTGTGAAAGTGCATGTGCATACGTTGACACCTGGAGATGCGCTGAATATGGCACAACGTCATGGCGAATTTGTGTCTTTGAAAATTGAAAATATGACGGAGCAACACAATGAAGTCATTGGAAAGTTGCGTCATGAAGAGACGCCTGCAGCAGCCGATACCATCAAAGAATTTGGTGTGATTGCAGTTGTATCGGGTGCTGGTGTTAAAACATTATTCGAAGCAGCTGGTGCGCATGACATCATCGAAGGTGGACAAACGATGAATCCCTCAACAGAAGACTTTATCAAAGCCATTGAAGCATTAAATGCTAAAAATGTGATCATTTTACCTAACAACTCCAATATCATCATGGCTGCTAATCAAGCGAAAGATGTGGTGTCTGACGTTAATGTTGCGGTTATTCCAACAAAAACCATTCCACAAGGTTATGCTGCGCTTGCGCTATACAATGGGAATAGCACATTATCACAAATGGAAAAAGAGATGACCCTTGTCATTGCTGGTGTCAAATCGGGTGCTGTGACCTATGCAGTTCGTGATACCACTATGAATGGTGTTGAGATTAAAAAAGATGACTTTATCGGTATTTTAGATAAAGACATTGTGGTTTCTCTTGCAGATCGTACACAAGCAGCAGAAGCGTTGCTTGTGAACATGTTAGATGAAGATTCAGAATTAGTGACGCTCATTTATGGTGAAGGCACGACTGAAGAGGAAGCGACCAAGTTGGCTGAATTTGTAGAAGAAAAATGCCCAGATGCAGAAGTGTCAGTTGTGCAAGGTGATCAACCTGTTTATTCCTATATCATCGCTGTTGAGTAACACCAAAAATGGCATCGGGTGTGTTAGCTCCGACAAATAAATTGAAGACTGGATAGGGACCATTGATCGGACTATCCAGTTTTCTATAACAACAAATGAAAGAGGTGTCATCATGAATTTTGATCCAAACTACAACCCTTATCCGTCACATCGAAGCCTGACTTATGGGAAAAACGGGATGGTTGCCACGTCACAACCTTTGGCAGCTCAAGCAGGATTGGAGATGTTAAAAAAAGGTGGAAATGCCATTGATGCCGCCATCGCAACCGCTGCTTGTCTCACAGTCGTGGAACCGACTTCTAATGGAATTGGTGGTGATGCCTTCGCCCTCGTATGGACGAAAGGGAAACTACATGGTCTTAATGCCAGCGGTCCAGCCCCTCACGCCATTTCCATTGACAAAGTGAAAGCATTAGGCCACGAGAAAATGCCCACATTTGGCTGGATACCTGTTACTGTTCCAGGTGCACCAGCCGCATGGGCTGCGTTGTCTGAACAATTTGGAACAATGCCTTTGATTGATGTCCTTGAGCCAGCGATGACTTATGCAAGAACGGGTTACCCCATTTCACCCGTTTTAGGCTATTTTTGGCAGCGGGCATATACATTTTATCAAAAGAAAATGGATAAAAATGAATTTTTTGAATGGTATAAAACATTTGCACCAAAAGGTCGCGCACCTCAAGTCGGAGAAATCTTCTCATCAGCGGCGCATGGAAAGACGCTAGAAGAAATTGGAGAAACGAAAGCAAAAAGCTTTTACCACGGTCAACTGGCTGAAAAAATAGTGCGTGAATCTAAGCGAAGTGGTGGTTTTTTAACCGCTGAAGATTTGACGCATTATCAACCGGAATGGGTAGCGCCCATCAGTTTGGCTTACAGAGGTTACGATATTTGGGAACTTCCACCTAATGGACAAGGACTCGTTGCTTTAACTGCCTTAAACATCTTGAAAGAATTTTCTTTGACAACCAGAGAGACAACAGAAACGATTCACAAACAGATCGAAGCGTTGAAAATTGCCTTTACTGCCGGTAAAAAGGCCATCACCGATCCGAAATTAATGGACACCGATCAAATTGAGGCCTTATTAAGTGACGACTTTGCTAAAAAAGCGGTTAATCGGATGCATGACTTTGCATTAGAAACAAAAGCATGTGATTTGGCAAAAGGTGGGACGGTTTATTTATGTACGGCAGATTCAAAAGGCAATATGGTCTCTTACATTCAAAGTAACTATATGGGATTTGGATCAGGTATTGTCATACCAGATACAGGGATTGCTTTGCAAAATCGAGGCGCTGATTTTAGCCTTGATCCGGCGCATGCGAATGCCTTAGCGGGTGGCAAGAAAACGTATCATACCATTATTCCAGGATTTCTGACGAAAGCGGGTCAAGCGGTAGGCCCCTTTGGTGTGATGGGTGGTTATATGCAACCACAAGGTCATGTTCAAGTCATGATGAATATGATTGACTTTAACCTGAATCCACAGATGGCACTAGATGCGCCTAGATTTCAGTGGTTAGAAGGAAAACGAGTAGAAGTTGAGACGCATTTTCCAACTCACCTTGCGAAAGAACTTGCCAACAAAGGTCATGACATTCAAGTCACCTTAGAATCAGGTGCTTTCGGAAGGGGACAAGTGATCTGTCGTGACCCTAAAACGGGTGTTTTATGCGGGGCAACAGAATCCAGATGCGATGGAAGTGTCGTTGCTTATTAACGAGCAATAAAAAAACCTCCAAGCGCTGTTACACAGCAACGTGGAGGTTCATATGATAACCAACTTGGGAGGTTTTACGATTATCAAAAAAAATTTAGATCAAAAAAAACTTAGGAGGTTTTACCTTGATCAAAAAAAACGAGCATAGCTAGGATTGGGGGAATTCCTAGCAGCTCTGGTGAGTAGGACATTAGGGGGGTTACCCTACCCACTAGAAAAGATTATATCACAAAGAAAGATGAATTACAAGCTTTTATTTTAAAAATTTTAATTAATTTCGACGAGGTAACGTGTCTTTTGCTAAAAACGTCGATTCCAACACATTATGGACAAAAGATACTAACAAAGGCTACAAAGGAAATAAAAAAGTGAAAAGAGGTTTATTTAAATGGAGGTTTATGATGCGTTCACAAGTCACATCGGAGGTCATTAATCGAAAAGTATTGCGTATTTCAGTTGTTTTTACCGTGGTGTTTACCTTGATTGCCCTTACCGTCGGGTTCATCATCTCTTCACAAGTCATTCTTTTTGATGGTATTTTTAACTTAGTCGGAATTGCACTTACTTATCTCTCTATTTCAGCCATGAACTTCATTAAGAAAAAAGATGAATGGAATTACCCATTTGGCAAAGCGACCTTTGAACCGTTCATTGCCATTGTCCAATATGCCATCATTCTTTACATCTGTCTTTCAACGGTTACGACTGCCATCGGCGTGATGATCAATGGTGGCCATGAAGTTCATATGGTTTCTGGTGTTATTTATGGCTTATTTTCAACCCTTTATAATTTAGCCGTCTTTACTTATTTGAGACTGCTGACGAAAAAACACCAAAGTTCGATTGCAAAGGTTGAAGTGGATCAATGGAAATTTACGTTCTTATTGGGCGTCGGGATTTTAATCGGATTTAGCATGTCTTACGGTTTAAGCTTGACGACTTTTTATCAATGGGCTGCTTTTTCTGATCCTGTACTCACCATTGTGATCACCCTGCTCTTTGCTAAAACAGCGATTTTTTCAATCAAAAGTTGTATGAAAGAAATGTTGCAAGGGATACCGTCAAAAGAAATGGTTGATTTGATTACCGAGAAGATTACAGCGATTAACCAGCATTACGAATTTTCACAAGATGTGTTGAGATTAGCAAAAGTGGGTCATAAAATCATCATTGAACTTGACTATGTCATTGAGTGTGGCTCACCATTGGATTCGATTATGAGACAAGATCAATTGCGAAAAGCGTTAACCGATGCTTTTTCTGAATTGCCTTATGAAAAGTGGATCAACATTAACTTCACAAGCGAAATTAAATTTGTTGACCATTTGAAACCTGAGTGATAAGACTTGATTAACATGTTGAAAAGCCATGAATGATCTGCTATACTTATAAGAAGTAAAAAGTTTTAAGTCTGAAAATGAAGGGAAGAAGGGACATGTTAAAAAAACTTGCAGTCTTACTGCTTGCTTGGGTGCTCGTCTTGCAACTGTTGACACCTGTTGTTTTGACGTTTGAAAACGAGTACACAGCAGAACAAAGAGAAGTACAAGCGCTTGTTGATGAAAAAGAAGATGAAAGCAACCTGCCAAAGGATTTAGAGGAAGAAGCTGCACAAGAAGCAGTAGCAAGCATCGAAGACGTACCTGCTTATCTAACGGAAGATGCGTTGTCACTTTCAATAGCCTCAGACGGGCGATCTTCAGCGGAATTAGATGCCATTTTTGAATCAAAGGTCTCTCTTTTGGATGAATTGAAAATGGTTTCTGAAAAGCGCGCAACGTTTGAGTCGGTGAACAATGAAGGTAAGATAGATTTTTCATCTGCTGATGTGGCATTAGTGGATGTTGAACGTGTTGTTGAGACGGATTTGACAGATGAAGCTTTTCGTTTGACTGATACGCAATGGGACATACTCGTTGAACTGATTGAAGCAAACAATGCTGTGTTTCTCATTGTCGATGAAGCTGTAGAAGCAGCTTATGTCGCAATTGCTACACCTGGGACAGCTGATGCGTTAACGGAAGACTTAACGGCTTTAATCGAGATGTTTGATTTACTCAGTGATCAATTTTTCGATATTTTAGATCAGGTTGAGCTGTTATCTTTTGAAGAAATCATGATGAATTTAGAAGCGAATACGGGCGCTTTGTACGTGCTGGCGGCAAATTTTGACACAGCTTTGCTTGCGGTGGATGCCAATGAAGGATGGACGCTCGATCAATGGGAGCGGTTGAGGGAACTGTCTGAGATGAATGGTGCCTCATATGATCACGTCTATGAGTTGTTGAGGCAAGCACTTAATTTCATTGAAAGCCGTGCAGTCTCTGGTGAATTTATCGTTGCCACAGATGCTTTAATAGAAACCTTCAACACATTGAATGAGGTTTATCTGTCTCTTCTTGAAGGTGCAGGATACTTGCCTTTTGAAGAAGTCGTCGCAGCCCTTGAAGGAAATACATGGGCTTTTCAAGAATTGGCTGAAACAGTTGTTGACTTACTAAATGGCGATGATTTCGAAGATGAAGCAGCTGATCAATCGCCAATCGATGATCCAGAAAGCCTTGATTTTGAAGGTTGGCTAGCGGCGGAACTGGCGAATATGACTGCGATTGAAACAGTCGGTTACGCCTTTGCGGATTTGTTTTCATATTTATTAGAGGTGCATCTTTTAGACCTTGTTTTATTTGACGCTTATTGGGAACTGTATGAGACATTCACAGATTTGGTCGTCGCATCTGTAGACATTACACAGGGGCTTGCAAATGGCGACATCGCTTATGAAACTGCCATCGCGTTATTAGAAGCAAATACAGCAGCCATTTTGGATCGCTTAACAGCGATTAACAACTTCTTTGGCGCATCGGATTCAGAGGGCGCATCAAGCGCATCAACAGCGGATGAAACAGATCCTGATAACGAAGCGCATCACGACGACGATCGCGACGAGCCGCCTTTACCCCTAACGGGTGCGGATGCTGCAAATACAGCTTTAGCTGGACTTGCGCTTATTGGCGTGGGTGCTGTGACAACTTTGTTAAAAAAGCAGAAAAAATGAGAAGGAGGGCATGTGAATGTCTAAAACAGTTCAAACATTACCAAAAAGAAGTGACATGAAAATAGAGGAGACATGGCGCTTAGAAGATATTTTTGCAACAGATGCTGCATGGGAAGCAGAATTGCTTGCTGTGAAAGGGTTGGTTCCAACGATTGAACCTTATCAAGGGAAACTTGCAGATTCAGCTGAAACACTTTTAGCAGCTTTAAAATTAAAAGATGAAATCAGCGAACGTGTCGGTAAAATTTACACGTATGCGCATATGAGACATGATCAAGATACGACCAACCCGACGTATCAATCACAGGAATCACGCGCCATGACGTTATACACCGAATTCGGAGCGGTGTGTAGCTTTATGACGCCTGAAATACTTGCCATTGATGAACATCAATTAGCCCATTTTCTAGCTGAAACACCAGCGTTACAACTTTATCAACACGCCCTTAATCGAATAAATGAAAGGCGTCCCCATGTTTTATCAGCTGATAAAGAAGCATTACTTGCACAAATGGCAGAAGTCGCCAGTGGATCAGAAAATGCTTTTGGCATGTTAAACGATGCCGATTTAACATTTCCAACCATTGAAGACGAACACGGTCATTTGATCGAAATCACACATGGCAACTATATGTCTTTGCTAGAAAGTACCAACCGTGAAGTCAGAAAGCAAGCGTTTAAAGCTGTTTATGCAACTTATGATGCTTATAAAAACACCTTTGCTAGCACATTAGCTGGTGTTGTGAAGAAAGATAATTTCTTTGCTAAAGTGAGAAACTTTAACAGTGCGAGGCATGCCGCTTTAAGTCGAAATCAAATTCCAGAATCTGTTTACGATCAACTGGTTGAGACGGTCAATGACAATTTGCATTTGATGCACCGTTATATGAAATTGCGTAAAAAAGTGATGGGCCTTGATGCGCTACACCTTTACGACATCCATACGCCGTTAATTCCTGAAACGAAAATGACGGTGACTTATGAAGCATCCGTTGCACTCGTTAAAGAAAGTCTGAAAGTCCTTGGGCCAGCATACAGTGACATCCTTGAAGAAGGTTTCCGCGAACGCTGGGTAGACGTTTATGAAAATGAAGGAAAAAGAAGTGGTGCTTACTCATCAGGAACCTATGGGACAGCGCCGTATATTTTAATGAATTGGCAAGACACAGTCGATGAACTCTTTACCCTCGCCCATGAATTTGGACATTCTGTACACAGCTATTTTTCCCGCAAGTACCAACCTTATGTTTACGGGGGTTATTCGATTTTTGTAGCAGAAGTCGCTTCAACCTGTAACGAAGCACTATTAAATCATTACATGTTAGAAAAAACAACAGATCACAATGAACGACTTTATTTACTGAACAATTTCCTTGACGGCTTTAGAGGAACTGTTTTTAGACAAACCATGTTTGCTGAGTACGAACATCTCATCCATCAATTAGATCAAGAAGGAGAAGCGTTAACGGCTGAGACGTTAACAACGTTATATCTAGAATTAAACCAAAAATACTTTGGCGAAGCCGTTGTGATGGACGAAGAAATTGGTGTCGAATGGGCAAGGATTCCCCATTTTTACTACAATTACTACGTCTACCAATATGCAACAGGCTATGCTGCTGCACAGGCCTTATCCAAGCAAATTCTAGAAGAGGGGGACGTGGCTGCTAAGCGTTACATTGATGCATTCTTAAAAGCTGGCAGCTCTGATTACCCGATCGACGTGTTGAAAAAAGCGGGCGTTGATATGAACAGTGCAGCCCCTATTGAAGATGCCATGGCAGTCTTTGAACATTATTTGACGCAAATGGAAGCATTGATTGATAGCACAGACAGGTGATACAACACTTGTGATTCAAAATGCTAAAAAATGAACTGAGAGATGATGAGCATCAAAGAAAAATACGAAGAATAGGAACTGATGAACATGTTATGGAAAGGTCGATTTGACAAAGAAGTCAACCAACAGGTGAATGACTTTAATACCTCATTGCCATTTGATCAAAGGATGTACAAAGAAGATATTACAGGAAGCATTGCGCATGTGAAGATGCTAGGCATGCAAGGCATTATTCCTGAAGATGAGTCGAAGGTCATTGCAGCAGAACTGGCCCACATTTTAGCAGACATTGAAACTGGACATTTGATCATCGGAGGTGATGCGGAGGATATTCACAGTTTTATTGAAGGTGAATTAACAGCACGCTTAGGAGATTTAGGTAAAAAGCTGCATACGGGACGTTCTCGCAATGACCAAGTGGCGACAGATTTACGGATGTATTTACGTTTTGAAATCGACTTGATGAATGCGCAGTTAAACAATTTAATTCAGACCTTATGTGCGTTAGCAGAAACAAATACAGACGCCATTATGCCAGGTTATACGCATTTGCAACGTGCTCAACCTGTTACATTTGGTCATCACTTAATGGCTTATGCCGCGATGTTTGTGCGTGACTTAGAACGCTTAACTGATTGTGCGAAGCGCATGAACGAATGTCCGCTTGGAAGTGGTGCTTTAGCTGGTACCACTTATCCCATTGATCGTTTTCAAACAGCACAGGCACTTGGATTTGATCGACCGATGATGAATTCACTCGACGGTGTTTCAGACAGAGACTACTGCGTCGAACTGGCCAATTGTTGCTCACTGATCATGATGCATTTAAGTCGCTTTTCAGAAGAAGTTATTTTGTGGTGCTCAAGCGAGTTCAAATTCATTACATTAGACGACGCGTTTGCAACAGGCTCTTCCATGATGCCACAAAAGAAAAATCCTGATGTCGCCGAGTTGGTTCGTGGGAAAAGTGGGCGTGTATTCGGTGCTCATTTGGCATTATTAACCCTGCTAAAAGGACTACCCTTGGCGTACAACAAAGACATGCAAGAAGACAAAGAAGCCATTTTCGACATTGTCGACACAGTCAAAATCTGCTTGCAAACATTCACCCCGATGCTCGCCAGCGTCCACGTTCAAAAAGATAAGATGCGAGCTGCCGCTGCCAAAGGCTTCATCAATGCCACAGATGCCGCTGATTACTTAACGAAAAAAGGCATGCCGTTTAGAGAAGCTTATCGAGTCGTAGGCGCATTGGTTGGGCATTGCGTGAAGGAATCGACCACGCTAGAAGCATTGCCCCTTGAAACATATCAAGCCTTTTCCGAAGCCTTTTCCGAAGATATTTACCAGGCGATCTCGCTTGAAACCTGTTTAAATGAACGTGCAAGCGATGGTGGTCCAACGAAGGAAAGTGTCTTAAAGCAAGTTGAACAGTGTAGAAAAGCGATCAAGAAAGAGACGTTAACAGTGTAAAGGGTGATCGGATGTTTGATGAAAAATTCGCAACGGAGATTGGGTTGCCACGACCCTTTTTTAATCAACTCATGGCTTTAAATGAAACATTAGGGGACTTGTCTGATTTAGAGGAAAAACTATTTAATCCTGATTATCCGGTAGAAACGTTGCAAAAAGAGGTTGAAGTCTGTGCGCATCTTGCAAGTGTTCATCCGTACACCTTTTCTTTTTATCTGTTGTTTTTTGGCGCAGAAAAACTGTATGACTTATATGTTGACGAAGGCATTGAAACGTCTATCTTCTTTCATACGATGAAAGATCTGACTTATAAACTGAAAGAATGTGAAGCCATTCATGGCATAAGTGGTACATTTGTCTTTTTTTGGTATCCTGACTTTTATCGACTGAAGCGATTTGCACTGGGCCGCTTTCAATACGATGTGACAACGTATGAAGGAGAACCGTATCATCAATTCGGTTTAACCCTTAAAAAAGGCGATGTGGTTTACAATCTCCATATTCCCTCCTCAGGGTCGATCAACAAAGCTGCGCGCTTTGACTCTTATCAGCAAGCTTGTCACTTTTTCAAAACGGATCGTCTCGTCGTTTGTTGTCACACCTGGTTACTTAATCCCCATCACCGTGATTTCTTAAATCCAGCTTCTCATATCATCGATTTTATGACTGATTTTGATCTTGTGAGCTACCATGAGCAAGCGTCTTTTCATGATGCATGGCGTATCTTTGGGCGTGCCGCTTTGACCACTGAGATCACGCATTGGCCCGAG
Organism: Defluviitaleaceae bacterium; assembly: GCA_009778135.1. GTDB lineage: Bacteria > Bacillota_I > Bacilli_A > MOL361 > Turicibacteraceae > WRKJ01. The sequence continues at coordinate 449 of WRKJ01000052.1, read as the reverse complement.
GCGACCTCCTTACAACAGGCTTACAAAAAATATCTGTTAGAAAAAGGATCAGTGGGAGAAGGCTTTGGTATTTTCGTTTTCGATGGAGAAAAAATGATCAATAAATGATAAGACGGCTTTTGCCCAATTGAACAAGTTTTTTATTTTGCCTTTTTCAAAAAACAACTTTACAAACAGGTATAAAAATGATAGAATAAGCATATAAATAAAAAGTGACGTGCTACTAACACGCCACCCGAGCTACTTTCAACGCTAAGGTAGTTCATCTAATTAATTAGTTTTCCCACCTTTGTTACGTTGCTTAGTCGTAAAGGTGGGTTTTTCTTTGCCCTTTTTGCCAAACATGCGTTTGGCAAGAACTTTTGCAGCTGCAGAAACAAATGCTCCTACAAATAATTGCACAAGTCCAAACAAGTACTCTCCCATAGGGTTCACCTCCTTCCCCTTTA
>WRKJ01000051.1 GCA_009778135.1 Defluviitaleaceae bacterium | reverse complement strand
CATCCCAGCCATAATGCCACGCTTGGCAGCTTCACGTGATTCAAAAAGACCTAAGTTAACCACTCTGACATCTAACCGCTCTTTATTCATGCCCACACCCATCCACTAATGTTAAAATTTTCTGCTTAACATCATCCATCGACAATGCTAACGACTTTAAAATATTGGGAATATCCCCATGTTTAATCGCTTCATCAGGGATGCCCATTCTCTCCACTTGAACGCACTGAGCTGTTTCACTGTAATATTCAAGCACCGCACTTCCCAAACCACCTATCAACGAAGCTTCTTCATAAATCAAAATGGGGATATTCAGTTCACTCAATCCATCTAACATTTCCGTATCAAAAGGTTTAATATAACGTCCGTTGATGACACCCACATGGATGCCATGATCCGCTTCCAACGCTTCAGATAATTGAACCAGCTCAGTTAAAACAGGGCCAATTGAAATCACAACAACGTCATCTCCACGCTTTAAAACTTCCCACTTTCCAAGCGGAATGAATTTCCAATTATCATATTGAGCCGTCATGCGTTGAACTTGACCTCGTGGATACCGAATGGCAACAGGTCCGTTAATTTGGTAAGCTGTATAAAGCATGTCAAACGCTTCAGCAGCATGACGTGGCATCATGATGGTCATATTTGGAAAGGGTCGTAGCATGGCAATGTCATAAATCCCTTGATGCGTTTTACCATCAGCGCCTGTAATACCCGCACGATCAATCCCAAAAACCACATTTAAATTTTGCAAACAGACATCATGCTCAATTTGATCATAGGCCCGTTGAATAAATGTTGAATAAATAGAAACGAACGGTTTCATCTCTTGGGCGGCCATCCCAGCAGCCATGGTAACCGCATGAGATTCTGCAATGCCAACATCAATTAATCGTTCTGGATAAGTGGCTAAATAAGCATACAAGGCTGATCCGTGAATCATGGCAGGTGTAATCACAGCCACTCGGTTATGATGATGGGTAAGTTCTACCAAGCCATGACAGATGTGCTCACTCCATGAAATCCACGCTTTATCGCTACTTTCAAGCGGCGGTTGTTGACGTTCTTCCATTTTATCTTCTAACTTAAATGGTGCGACCCCGTGCCACGAGCCATCACGATCAGCCTCTGCAGGTGCATAGCCTTTGCCTTTCACCGTTTTAACGTGAATGATAATGGGCTTATCTACTTTTTTTGCATATTCTAAACTTCGGATCAAATCATTCATATTGTGGCCATTAATGGGACCGAAATACTTAAATCCCATGGCTTCATACGGCTGTAATTCACTGAGAAAAACTTGTTTAAGGTTCCCTTTTATCTTCGACAACAATCGTCCTAAAGTGCGTTCAGTTCCTAATACTTCTCTTAACCTTTGCGACCGATTCAAATACGCATCCTGTCTTCTAAACGTCGTAAATAAAGAAGAAATTAAACCTACATTGGGAGAAATCGACATTTCATTATCGTTTAAAATCACAATTAATTTTTTCTTGACATTTCCGATATGGTTTAATGCTTCGTAAACAAGACCACCGGTGAGAGAGCCATCACCGATGACTGCAACCACTTCATAGTTATCCCTGTTTAAATCACGGGCATAAGCCATCCCCACAGCAGCAGAAATAGCTGTTGATGCATGACCTGAAATAAAAGCATCATGTTCTGATTCTTCTCGATCAGGAAAGCCACTTAGACCACCAAACTTACGCAAGGTATCAAACTGGTTCGCACGTCCCGTTAATAGCTTGTGAATATACGCTTGATGACCCACATCCCAGACCAGTTTATCCAAAGGTGTCTGAAAAACTTTATGCATGGCAACCGTTAATTCAACAATGCCTAAATTCGACGACAAATGTCCACCTGTCTTTGAAATGGATTCAAGTAAAAATTGACGAATATCAGCGCATAAAGCATCCAGTTCTTTCACCGATAAATCTTTTAAAAATCGAGGATCTTCGATGGTTTCGATGTTGATTTTTTTTTCACTTGACATGGCTCCTCCTCCTTTCTTCAGATGCTGTTTACAGGGGTGAATCAAATAAGTCGACGTATTTACGCAACTGAAATTTCAAAATTAATGCGCTCTTTTAGCCACATAGTGCGTTAATGCTTTGAGTCGATCACTTTTAATCGGTAAGTCATCCAATAAGCTGAGTGCAGCTTCTATTTCATCTGCAAGCATCTGTTTAGCAGCTGCCAAACCGAGTAATGACACATAAGTTGACTTCCTTTTTGATGCGTCACTCCCAACTGGCTTACCCATTTTTTCAGCATCACCTTCGACGTCCAAAATATCATCTTGGATTTGAAAAGCAAGACCAAGCCTTTTTGCAAATTGACTTAGCTTTGACATGATCTCAGGTGGTTGTTTGGCAATCATACCTGCTGCTAAACAGGCAAACTCAATCAAACGTCCTGTTTTTAACTCATGAATGTGTTTTAATGCCATGAGATTCACTTTCTTCCCTTCAGCTTGAATGTCTAAAGCTTGCCCTGTAATCATCCCTTTTTGTGCACCTGCTGTCGCAGATAAAAGCTGAATCAGTTCAAGCCGAGTTTCAACAGGGAGTCCCTTATCTTTAGCGAGCACATGAAATGCTTCAGTCAATAAACCATCTCCTGCTAAAATCGCCACGGCTTCTCCATAAACTTTATGATTGGTTGGTTGACCACGACGCAAGTCATCATCATCCATGGCTGGTAAGTCATCATGAATCAAAGAATACGTGTGAATCATTTCTAGTGCCACAGCTGCGTGCATCCCTTTTTGACAGTGATAGCCAAAAGCTTCTAACATCATTAACAGTAAAATAGGTCTCAAGCGTTTACCGCCATTTTCAACTGAGTAACACATGGCTTCCACCAACAGTGGCGTCTCTGTGGGACACGCAATGACAGCAATCAACTGTTGATCAATTTCTTCTTTCAATTGCGCCATATAGCCATGAATATCCATTTTATTCCCCTCCCTCATCAAACGCACTGACATTTCCAGAAGCATCAACAAGTTTAACCACTTCTGCTTCAATTTTCTGTAACTTTTGATGGCATTCAGTTGATAAAGTCATCCCTTCTTTATATAAGTCGATGGCTTCTTCTAAAGGTAAATTTCCAGACTCTAACTGACGAATAATGCCTTCTAATTGTTGCAACGCTTCATCAAATTTAACTTCTTTTTTTGCTGCCATTTTGCACACCTACTTTTCTTTACTAACTTCAGTCACTTTCGCTTTAAAACATCCTTGATCTAATGTGGCCGAAATCTCTTTACCTACGGTTAAATCCCTTACTTCTTTAATTGCATTTCCTGCTTCATCCGTGACAACGGCATAACCTTTTTTAAGGACGGCTAACGGATTTAACATTTCAAGCTTGGTTAACATCACCGTATATTCATTTTTCACAGTTGTTAACTGTTGTTCAAGTCGTTCATTTAATCTTTGATTTAAATGGTTAAGCTGTTGCTTTTTCACGCTAACATGCTCATTTAAGCTGTAACCCAGATTTTTCTCAAGCTGAGAAAGTTTAAGCAAGCGATTCTCAAACAAAGTTGTTGGGTTTTTTAACATGTAATGCTCAGACAAACGATTTAAAGCAATTTCTTTAAAGTTAATTTGTGTTTTTAAGCCGTGGTTCAGTCGGGATTTCAATTGTCCCAAGTAAGTCAACACATCAACCAAATGAGGTGCTGCGAGCTCAGCTGCGGCTGTGGGCGTCGGTGCACGCACATCAGCAACGAAATCTGCGATGGTCATATCTGTTTCATGTCCCACAGCTGAAATAACGGGGAGTTGTGAAGCAAATAAAGCTTGAGCCACTACTTCTTCATTAAATGCCCATAAGTCTTCAATCGAACCACCACCACGACCGACAATGATTACATCAACTAAGTGTTCATGGTTCACTTGTTGGATTTTATTGACAATATCTGCTGCTGCAGCTTCTCCTTGAACCAAAGCCGGATACAAATAAATTTGCACATTAGGTGAACGTCTTCTAATGGTTGTCACCATATCACGAATCGCAGCACCAGTGGGAGACGTAATAATCCCGATGGCTTTGGGTAACTTAGGCAACTGTTTTTTATGCTGATCACTAAACAGGCCTTGTGCAGCCAATTTCTCTTTGAGCTGATTAAAAGCGACGTACAAATTACCGACACCGTCTTCAGTCATTTGACTCACATGAATGGCGTAAGTCCCTGAAGGCTCATAAAGCGAAACACGTCCTGTCACAATCACTTGCATGCCATTAACAGGTTCAAATTTAACATTTTTTGCACTGTTTGCAAACATCACTGCGCTGATTTGGGTTTGCTCATCTTTTAATGTGAAATAAAAATGGCCACGCGTGTGACGTTTAAAATTTGACACTTCTCCTTTAAGCATTAAGTTTTGCAAATGGAAATCAACGTCAAACTTTAATTTCAAATATTTGGTTAAAGCTGTTACCGTCAGCGGCACTTGTTCTTGATTTGACATGACTACCACCTACTCTACACCTTTTTTAACGTTTTCCCGATTTTATCTAAAAGTCGATTATTAAAGTTCGGTGTTTTTTTATCACCTGTGTCTGTAAAATTCTTCGTCAATTCAATGGCTTCATTGATGATAATTTTAACGGGTGCCAACCCCATCGTCATTTCATAAACAGCCAAGCGCAAAATCGCCTTATCCACTTTATTTAATCGTGAAAAAGACCAGCCTTCAAGATGTTCAGCAATTAATTGATCGATCCTTTCTAAATTTTCAATAATGCCTTCAAGGGTCACAAAATAAAAAGCTCCGATGCTAAACGCTTCATCTAGTACTTCGTCATCAAGATTGATTTCAGGATTTTCAATGGCTTGATCTTTTAAGCTTGAAACAAAGTCGCGGATAAAAGCGACTGCAGTTTCTTTTTCATTTGCACCCACTTCGATTTGATATAAGGTTTGTACAATCAATTGGCGCATGGCATGACGATTCAAAACAATCACTCTTTTCAATTTAAATTTTTCTTCCAGGACAAAATAGCCATTGCTTAATTTTAACATAAAAAAAGGCAAAATTCAAACATTTTGCCATTTAAATTGTGTGAATCCTGTTTAAAAAAGTGATCTGATTAGCCTCTAGCTTCAACAATTAACTTAATTGCTGTTCGCTCAAAACCGTCGATATAAATATCGGTAAATGCGGGTACACAGATTAAATCTTTACCTGTTGGTGCCACATATCCTCTTGCAATGGCAATGGCTTTAACTGCTTGATTTAATGCACCTGCACCAATGGCTTGAATTTCAACAATACCACGTTCACGAAATGTATTGGCAAGTGCACCTGCAACTGAATTAGGATTTGATTTCGATGATACTTTCAGTACTTCCATTCCTAGACCCCCTTTAATCTGGTTATACAAGGAAAGTCTATGTGAAAAAAGCACTTAAAAGACCAAGAACAAAAAGAAAAATAACGCAGCTTTGCTATTCAGCAAAGTTCCTTCGTCAATTTGAACGCATACAACAGGTGATCGCGCCTGCTAAAAGTAAAAACCATCCTGATGTGGATGATTTTTACTTCGCAATTTCAACAACCCTTGTTTCACGAATCACAGTCACTTTAATATTACCAGGATAATTAAGTTCAGCTTCAATCTTTTTACGAACTTCTCGTGCTAACTTATGCGTTTTAGCGTCATCGAGCTTATTAGGTAAGACGGCAATCCTAATTTCACGACCTGCTTGAATCGCAAATGCACGTTGAACACCGTAAAATTCCGACGCAATCGCTTCGAGTTTCTCAAGACGCTTCATATAATTTTCTAATGATTCACTACGCGCACCTGGACGACCTGCTGATAAGGCATCAGCTGCTGCGACGATGACTGCAATGAGGCTTTTCGCTTCCACATCACCATGATGAGAAGCAATGGCATCAATCACAGTTTCATTTTCTTTGTATTTATAAGCGAGTTCTACACCAATTTCAACATGAGAACCTTCTAACTCATGGTCAACTGCTTTCCCAATGTCATGTAAGAGTCCTGCACGACGTGCCAAGCGCTCATCTTCACCAACCTCAGCAGCAATCATACCAGATAAATAGGCAACTTCCATTGAATGTTTCAATACATTTTGACCATAACTCGTCCGATAATGCAAACGTCCTAATATCCGAATTAAATCTTTATGCATGCGACCAATGCCTAAATCAAAAACGGCATTCTCTGCAATTTCAACCATTTTTGCATCGAGTTCTTCTCTCGTTTTATCAACGACTTCTTCAATGCGAGCTGGATGAATGCGACCATCACTAATTAAAATTTCTAACGTCAACCGCGCAATTTCACGCCGTACAGGATCAAAACATGATAGCAAGACAGCTTCTGGCGTTTCATCCACAATCACATCTACACCAGTAAGTGCTTCAAGCGATCTGATGTTTCGTCCTTCTCGACCAATAATACGACCTTTCATCTCATCTGTTGGCAAATTAACAACCGTGATGCTATAATCATTTGTTTGCTCAGCGGCATAACGTTGAATCGCAGTCACTAAAATGTTTTTCGCTTTTTTACCCGCTTCAAGCTTCGCTTTTTCTTCTGCTTCCTTCACATATTTAGAAACTTCATATTCTAATTCTTGCTCCGTTGTTTTTAAAACAATTGAGCGGGCCGTTTCATGACTAAGTCTCGCAACTTCCAGCAATTTTTCTTCTTGCTTTTCTTCTAATTCAATCAACTTATCTTTTTGTTTTTTTATTAATTCATCCACTTTGCCTTCGCGGTCTTTCAAAGCCGATTCTTTTCGCAAGATGTCTTCATCTTTTCTTTCAAGAACAGCTTCACGTTTTTCTAAATTCAAAATACGGCGATCAACAGTTTCTTCACGACTGACAACACGCTGTTCCAAACTAGTCAAATCGCGCTTCTTTTCAGCAACTTCAGAGTCTGCCTTTTCTTTCATTTTTTGAATCTCTTCTTTCGCATCTAAAAGTGCTTCTTTTTTGCTAGTCTCTGCTTGTTTTTTAGCACTTTCAACGATATCATCTGCAGTATGCTTTGCTTTTGAAAGCTTTGCATCTAAAATCGTCTTACACACGAGATAACCAATTACGAAGCTTACAATAGCAAGCAAAACGGAGATTAATAAAATAGCTAATGATGGTTGCATTTATTAAAACCTCCTATAAGTAAATTTCAAGACGCCCGTCCGCCTTCTATTTTAACCCTTTTCCAAAAATATGTCAATTATTTTCATTCAAATCTGTTAATTTTATTTCAATACCCATTTTTTCTTCACGTAACGTTAAATAATCCTCTAAAAAAATCTTGCACATGGTCGCAATGGGAACTGCAATGAACATCCCAAGAACACCTAAATAAGAACCTAGAATAAAAATGGATGTCACGATCAACAGCGGGTTTAAGCCTAATACATCACTGGTAATTTTTGGACTAATAAAATTCGCATCAATTTGTTGAAGGACTAACAATGAACCTAACACAATCAACGCATCCTGAAAACCACCTGTAAAAAGTGTAATGACAGTTGTGACCAAAGAAGCAAAGATCGACCCAAAAAATGGAATCATGTTACAAATACCAAGTAAAAGTGCAAGCGTCATAATATATTCAATGCGTACACCAAACAACGTTAAAATCCACAGCAAAAATAAGGACAACGTTCCTAAGATACAAGCATCTAAAAACTGAGCAGAAATGAATTTATAAAACACTTCGTTAGATTTGCGCAAATATGCTTTCAAAAATGTTAATGTTTTAGGTTTAATAAACAGCGTTGCCAATCGATCGATTAATGCAATAACAGAGGTGCGATAAAGCAATACGTACAAGGCAATAATCATCCCCATCCCAAAATTCATCAAACTGGTACCAAGGCTTAAAAGATTAGATAAAATCTTGCCAAGGGTCGTGGTCAGGATGGCCAGCACACCTGTATCAATCACAACTTCTGCATCAGGCGTTAAAGCATCAATAATATCTGTTGTGACATCCACATTATATTGGGGAATTTCAGGTAAAAACCGATATAACCAATGATCATCACCTAGTTCTCTGGCCCAGTTAATCGCATTGTTGTAATAAAGCGGCAGATTGTCAATAAAATCTCTGATATTTCCAATAATAATCGGAGAAATATGAATAATGATCACTGTTACTGCTGTAATAACCATTAGAAACACGGTAATCGTTGCTAAAACATGGGATTTATTTTTAACAAAAGAGATGCGGCTTTTACTCAAATATTCATCCAGTTTAATCACCGGTCGAGATAAAAAGTAGGCCATGGTACAACCAATCACAAAAGGCGCTAAAACATCCAAAAATCGACGGATAATTGCTAGAAACATCGTTAAATTAGCGGTCACACTATACAGAAAAAAAACGACTAATATCAAAATCAAACCTTGCTTATACAACGAAAAATCTTTCCATTTTCTTTCCACGATGGTTCACGTCCTTTACGATTCATCCCTTTTACGATACACTCGCTTTTTCTAGTGGTGGCACGATTTGCTTCTTACGAGAGACAACACCCGGTAAGTACGCAGCATGCTGTTCAAGGGTTGTATCAAATGCTTTTTCTACTAAATCGATGCGATCACCGAGTACGATGGCTTGTGAGTTACTATTCATAATGTCAGTAATGACAAACATAAATAAATCCAACGATTCCGCTGCAATTGCGTTGTTCATTTCGGTTTCAATGTCAGGTTGACGCGTCATGACACCTTCAATATCAACCGTATTAATTTGAGCAATCCTTGCCGAAATGCCATTCATTGTAAACACCTTGGCATCAATGGTCAACATTTGGTCAACAGATAAGTCTGATAAATCAGTGCCTGCCTTTAAGAGGTCAAGACCATACGTCTCTATTTCAATATTGGCAATTTGAGCCAGTTTTAAACAGACTTCTCGATCAAATGCGGTACAAGTTGGCGATTTGAATAACAAAGAATCACTGACGATGGCACTGGCCATTAATCCGGCTATTTCAGGCTTGATTTCAATGTTGTTTTCTAAATACATGCGATAAAGAATCGTTGCCGTACACCCAACTGGTTCAATACGGAAAAACAGGGGCTCTGAACTACTAAAACCAGCTACACGGTGATGATCAACGACCATGTAAGGTGTTGCTTTTTCAATGCCAGCTACACTTTGTGCAAATTCATTATGATCAACTAAAATAACTGTATCCTGATCATCGACAGTTGTTAACAGTTCTGGTGTGTCTACTTTAAAATAATCAAGGGCAAAAGCTGTTTCCTTATTTAGTTCACCTAATCGATAAGCTGTCGATGGATTCCCTAATGCGTTTTGCAAATCAGCCATCACAATGGCAGATGTAATCGTATCTGTATCTGGGTTTTGATGTCCAAAAATTTTCATCATTTTAATCATTCCTTTTTTATTATTTCTTCTTTCTTAACATTTTTTCTCATATTAAATATATCTAAAATTTCGTGTGTGTAATGAGCCGTTTCTCCTTCATAGACAACGAGTGGTGGCAACAATCGCAAGCCACACGCCTTTCCACCGAAAACCCCTTCGATCAGAAATCCATTTGCTTCCTTACTCACCCGCGGGTAAATGAAACGTAAGCGTTTTGGCTCTAGCTGATATTTTTTAAATGTTTCGATAATCTCAACCAAACGATCCGGTCGATGAACCATGGCAAAACGTCCACCTGGTCGTAAAAAATAGGCTGCACTGCGTACAACATCATCAAGCGTTGCCATCACTTCATGACGTGCAATGGTAAGTGCATCATTTTTGTTTAAGTTACTCTTTTGATCGACTTTGAAATAAGGCGGATTGCACGTCACAACATCAAAACTTTTCGGCGCAAAATGACTGTGCAGTTGATTTAGGTCACCCTTTATGATTTTGATTTGATCTTCTAAGCCATTAATGAGCACACTACGCTTTGCCTGATCAGCAGAATCAGGCTGAATCTCTACCCCGACAATCTCCCCTTCTGTTCTTAAAGTCAACATTAACGGAATGGGGGCATTTCCTGTACATAAGTCTAAAATCTTCTTGCTATCTTTTCTAAGCGTCACAAAATGAGCCAGTAGTGTGGAGTCCAGTGAGAAGTTAAACCTGCCAGGCTCTTGAATAATTTTTAACCCTTCATATCCGAGTAAGTCATTGAGTACTTCATTGTCTTTAATTAACACTTTCATTACACATCTTACGCTCATATTCTTCAAGTTCAGTTTTTAATTTTTCCATTTTCAGTAATTTATTCTTTTTACTCAAACCGCTCCAAATATGAATTTCATGTTCTCCTAATCGCCTTTTTATAGAACTCTTATACCCACCCCGAGAAAAACGTTCCTTTTTACCAAATATATCAGAAAAACTAGGTGCATCTTCTCGAATTTGATCTAAAATAAACTGTGAATTCTTTTCGAAAATTTTATCAATAAACCCTAAAAAAACATCAATTTGCTTCCCTTTGTCCAAATCAAATTTTTGCCCTTCAAATTGAATCGTGAAATCTTCAGCACTTTCTGATTCATCTTCTAACGCTTCCATCTCATTTTTTAATAAATCAATGCTAAACATATCTACGATCTCATCAAAAGATTTGATTAAATTATCAGCTTTAATTTTATTCTCAAAAAGAATACTCGTTTCTTGACCTTTGTTATCATTTTCAACTTTTTTATCAGCATTTTTACGATACTTTTTAATTAACTTGAACTCAATGTAGTTTAACATCCCTTTTTCAATGACACCATCTCTAGAGGTAAATAACGTGACACGGTTAAAACTCGACAAGCGCGAATGGTTTTTTAATCTTTCATAAATACGATCTGTTTGCCCAATGTAAATTTCACTTTCATTTAGAAGCAAATAAATCGCATTTTTATTGCACAAATCTGTTTCTTTAAATTGATCTAAATCATTTACATCCAACATAGCAACTTGGATATCTGATTTTTTTATTATTTCAATATTTGACTTGATGCTACTGCTTTCTGTAATATCAATTACTTTCATTACGCCATCGTCTCCTTTGAAGTTAACATCTCTCTCGCATTGGTTAAGGAAGCTTCAGTCACTTGTTCATCACTCATCATCACCGCAATTTCGTGAACACGGTCTTCCCCTTCTAAATAACGGACTGTTGTCGTTGTACGACCCTCATGATCTACTTTACTTACATGCAAATGATGATGCGCAAAAGAAGCCACTTGTGGCAAATGGGTAATGCATAAAACTTGCTTATAACCTGCGATTTCTTGCATCTTAGCACCAATACTTGTGGCAACTTGTCCACTCACCCCTGTATCAATTTCGTCAAAGACAAGCGTTCCGATAAGCTGTCCACGATTTAAAATCGACTTCAATGCCAGCATAATTCGCGATAACTCGCCACCAGAAGCGACTTTATTGAGTGGCTTCAACGGCTCTCCTTGGTTGGTCGATAACATCAAATCGATGTCATAAATCCCTTTGCTTTTATAATTGCCATTCATAACATCAGCTGTCTTAACACGGGTAAACGTTACATCAAACTGAGCATTTGGTAATTTTAAATCTTGTAATTCTTTCACAAGTGCTTTTTTGACACGACTGGCAATGATCAAACGGGCATCATTTAATGCTTCTCCTTTGTCGATTAGCAACTGATGTACATCTTGAATGGTGTGAATCAAATCTGCTTCGTACGCATCAACATTTTCAAATTGGGTCAACTCCAACGTTATCTGTTGCTCATAAGCGATTAATTCTGAGACATCCATTTTATACTTCCGCTCAAGTTTTCGTAATTCACTAATGCGTGCCTCAACTTGTTCGAGTTCTTCTGGCTCATAAGTCAACTTTCCTTTTTCTCGACTCAATGTCTGCGTGAAATCTTCTAAATTGTAATAAACATCACGAATTTGTGTGAGCAACGGCTCAAACTTTCCATTTATCTTGACCAAATCTTCCACTTGTCCCAAAATAGGGTACAGTAACTCCAGCGCTGCCGCTTCACCATTGGTCGCTTCCAAAACCTCGCTAAAAATCGAATGCAATTCATCACTTGCTGCCATCAATTCACGCTGTACAATCAACGCCTCAAACTCACCGGGTACTAATTTCGCTTGTGTTAATTCTTCCACTTCTTTCGACAACTGAAACAACCGTGCTTCCATGTCGTTTGATTTGGCTTTAAACGTGTTGTATGCCACGCACGCTTCACGGTAATCAGCTAAAGCAGCTAAGTAGGCTTGTCGCAGCACAATAATTTTATCACTCTGAACAAGGTTATCCAACAAGCTGTCATACATCTCCGGTTGAAACAAGCGAAAACTATCATGCTGAACATGGATATCAATCAACATGCTACCGAGCATTTTAAGCTGATTAACGGTTACAAGCGTGCCATTCAACCTGACTTGAGAGCCACCTGTACGTTTGATTGTACGTTTAATAACAAGCCCTTCATCTTCATCATACTCAATTTCATGCTCATCTAAAAACCGCTGTAAATCAGCTTTAATGGGCACATTGAAAACAGCTTCGATCACAGCTTTGTCTTCATGATGACGAATCACATCTGCTCTTGCCCTTTCGCCGAGTAACAGTGAAATAGAATCAATAATAATCGACTTACCCGCACCTGTTTCACCCGTCAAAACAGTCATTTTTTCCTTTAAGTCAAGCGAGAGCGATTCAATAATGGCCATATTTTTAATTGATAAATGTGATAACAAAAAACTCACCTACTTTGCTTTTAAAATCAAAGGCAAAAAGATGCGCAGTTAGCTGCTGGCGCACCTTATCATCTTTTATGCCTCATCGTCAATCATCTCGTCATCTTGTTCAACTGCATGTTCGCCAATCATGCCACCATTCTTTAAAATATCACGAATGTTTGCTTCTACCTCAGCTGCAATATCCGGATTTTCAGCAAAGAATGCTCTCACAACTTCAGTCCCTTGACCAATCTTTTCACCTTTATAAGAATACCAAGACCCACGTTTTTCAATCAACTCAAACTCGACACCAAGCGTAACAATCTCACCTTGTGCTGAAATGCCTTGACCATAAATCAAATCGAGTTCAACGGTTTTAAAAGGTGGCGCTACTTTATTCTTCACCACTTTTATCTTCGTTTTATTCCCAATGACCTCAGAAGACTCTTTAATTTGCTCACTTTTTTTAACCTCTAACCGAATCGTTGAATAGAATTTAAGCGCACGACCACCAGCCGTTGTCGTGGGTACTTGACCATTGGGTGCATAAGCACCAATGTTAACACGAATCTGATTGATAAAAATCGCAATGGTTTTGGCAGCATTAATCTGTCCCGATAACTTACGTAAAGCTTGAGACATTAATCGTGCTTGTAAAGCCATATGAGCATCTCCCATGGCACCTTCAATTTCTGCTTTTGGCACCAGTGCTGCAACTGAATCCACAACAAGCATGTCGATGGCACCACTCCTCACTAAAGCATCTGCAATTTCAAGGGCTTGCTCTCCATTATCAGGTTGTGAAATCAACAATTCATCCGTATTAACCCCGAGTTTTTGAGCATAGGCGGGATCTAATGCATGCTCGGCATCAATAAATGCACAAACGCCACCTGTTTTTTGCATTTCAGCAATCGCATGAAGGGTTAACGTCGTTTTTCCAGAAGATTCTGCGCCGTACACTTCGATGATCCGTCCTTTCGGATAGCCACCAACACCTAACGCTGCATCCAGTAACATGGATCCTGTTGGAGACACTGCAATTTGAATATCAGCTTTTTCTCCTAGCCTCATAATAGATCCTTTTCCAAAATCTTTCTCTATTTGCTTCAATGCCTTTTCTAAGGCTACTTTTCTTTCATCGATATCAATGATTCTTTCTTGCAATTTGATATCTTCTCTTTTCTTCGGCATGTTAAAACTTCATCTCACTTTCCAACTAAAACACACATGTTCATGATACTACAAAATGCACAAAAAATCAAATCAAGATCATCTCAATTAAGCGATCATTTTATAGGTGTGCTTGGCATATCTTTATTATAACGATTAACTTTTGATCATTAACCCAACGAAGGAGCGTGTCTATCATGAAAATTATCTACTACGAGGAACAGCATTTAATACCATGCGCCCAACTACTCATGAGTCATTACAATCACGAACACTTCAACTGCAAATTCACGCAACAGCGCGCATGTGCTTATTTGCAAGAGCTCATTTTCAAACCACGTTTTATCGGCTTCTTACTACTTGAAAAAGACAAATTGATCGGTTTTTCTTTTTGTCACATCAGAACATGGTCAGATGCAGACGATTTGTACATTGACGAGTTCATCATTCAAGATACCTATCAAAAAAGAGGATTAGGTTCTAAGTTGCTAACGTTTATCTACACTTATGGATCGAGTTTAGCTTTGGCCGGTATTACCACAACAACCAATGTCATCTCACTTACACAGTTTTACCAAAAAAACAACTTCTTAGCTCATGATATTGCTTTTTTATATAAAGGCTGCAAAAAAACAGATGCCGAATCGGATCAAGCTTTCGTTTAAAGACAGAACAGTTTGCCATTTTTTCTATTTTGTGATAAAATTAAACGATACACTTATTTTGAGTGCTTGAAGGAGAGATTTTATGAGTTATTTAGTACCGACAGTGATTGAAAAAACTTCTGGTGGCGAACGTGCCTATGACATCTATTCACGACTCTTAAAAGATAGAATCATCATGCTAAGTGGGCCAATTAATGATCACATTTCAAACATCGTTGTTGCACAACTTTTGTTTTTAGCAGCAGAAGATCCAGAAAAGGATATCCATTTATACATTAACTCCCCTGGTGGCTCAGTCACTGCAGGTATGGCGATCTTTGATACCATGAATTACATTAAACCGAATGTCTCAACCATTTGTATTGGCATTGCAGCTTCAATGGGTGCTTTACTTTTGACATCAGGAGAAAAAGGAAAACGTTATGTCTTACCAAACAGTGAAGTCATGATTCATCAACCCCTCGGTGGTGCTCAAGGTCAAGCCTCGGACATCGCCATTGTAGCTGAGCATATTTTAAAAACAAGAGACAAACTTAACCGTATTTTAGCTGATCAAACAGGTCAGCCGCTTACGCGTATTGAAAACGATACAGATCGTGATAACTTTTTATCTGCTGCCGAAGCCGTTGAATACGGATTGGTTGATAAAATCATCGAACGAACAGAAGAAATGGAAAACGATGCGTAAAAATTATGCCACCTCATGGTGGTTTTTTTGTGCAAAACGATGACACCCGTTTTTTCTCACGACTGCTCACTGACACTTTTAAATTATACCATAAAAATTCAACATTTTTAATTCGCAATCCCTTACATTTTAAATTTTTCTTGAAATTTGATCTTTTGGTAGAAATTTTCAGACTTTCAGTCCATTCAACAACAAAAACGAAGCGCTATTTTCTTTATCGTCAACTGTTGAGATAGAAAAAAGAAATCATCCACAGATCATCTGCGATCATTTCTCTTTTTTTAAGAACCACCTTTATAATTGACAACCGTACTGTTATCGCCTCCTGGTATCCGTGCAGCAGTCGTACGACGAAGTTTTTTAGATAAACGGTCTGTTGGCGTCATATTTCTAACCGTTGCTTTCGTACTGTTTTCATGAGAAAATCTAGCATTTTGATTGCGATAGCGTGTCTGAACAGCCCCATAAAAAATGATGACGCCTAAAATAAACCCGATGATCATCAACATAAAAAATGTGTCGGCGACATCTTCCTCACCAATCAGAATCCCGGCAAAAGCACCGATGATCAAACCCGGAACGCCGCCACCAAAAAAGGAAAAAGCGAATAACTTTGACTTATGAATGGGCACACTTCCCATTGCTTTAACCGTCTGTCCATTAACTGCAACGTAGTGAATGGCTTTGTCTGCCGTTTGATAGCTATATAACCAAACAGGGAAATAGGCTGCTTTCCATTGCTTGCCAATCACATCTAATTGCTCTGATTTCCAACGAACACCTCGATTATAACGTCTAATCGTATCACGAATCTGATGACGGGCAATGTCTTTGATCTGAACTTCTACCATGCCACGCAAATCATCCACATTGGTATCTCTTTTTTGAGCGGTATAACCTGTCATAAAATTGGCATCCCAGCTCACACTTTTTTCTAAGTCGAAAGGTTTAATCGCATTAATCACATTGTTCGTATGGGTCGAACTCCGATGTTGCAACTTCTCTGAATGAGACTCAATGGTCAAACCTTCAACCGTCATACCAAACTCCCGCGTTAAAGCGTAACGGTCTGCATCGTAGTAAGTTGTTGTCACTGTCTTCTTATTTTCACCTGATCCGACTGTTTTGGTTTCTGTCCACATTCTCAGCTGAATCTCACCTTCACCGCTGAATGTTGCATGAACATTGGCATCTACAACCATATAAGGCAGGTACACACCCATAATATTATCCGTGGTAAATGCTTCTTTAAACTGAGGATGCGCAAAAAATTGACGACGACTTACAAATTTTTCAATTTCCATGCGCGCTGCTTCTTTTTTAACAGCAAAGGGTAACACCTTATCTGGAACTGCACCATTTGGAACTTGATTATTAATTGAAAGCGTGTTGCGGCACCAGTGACAACGTGCTTGTGTCGATTCAGCTGTGTCAATGATGACTTCTGCTGCACAACTGGTACATTTTAACGTCATCGCATCTTGTTCATCAAAGATGGCATCACTTGCACCTGAGCCAACAATTTGACCAGTCAGCTGAGTGATGTCTTCAATACGTTGCTCAAATTTTTGAGGTGCTTGCTCATGGCGACACCAGTGACAGCGTAGATGACCTGTCTCCACATGAAGTGAAATCTCTGTTGAACCACATTTTTCACATTTCGTTTGCCCAT
>WRKJ01000050.1 GCA_009778135.1 Defluviitaleaceae bacterium | reverse complement strand
CAAAACAAATGACGCGATCTGCACTCGCAATCGGTGCCTGTGGGTCTGAACCTACAGTAAAGTCATAACCATCTGCTTTTAACAATGCGACCAGCTTGGCTACTTTCTCCTCAGATGTCCCTTCTTTTAAAATCAGTTGCTTACGCACACCCGTTGCTGATTTAGCTTCTTTTTTAGCAACCCCTGCTTTTTCTTTTTTAGGGGGCTTACCGATAATGTAACTGGCAATGACAACGCGTAAAATCTCATTTGTTCCTTCATAGATGGTACAAATCTTCATGTCTCGATAAGCTCTTTCGACCAACATGCCTTTCATGTAACCAGAGCCACCATGGATTTGAAGGGCTTGATCCACAATTTGCATCCCCACATCAGACGCATACTGCTTCGCTTGGGCCGCTTGCAAGCCATAACCAGGCACTTTGTTATCTTTTAACGTCGCCGCATTATAAATCATTAAACGAGACGCATGAAGCTGTGTATGCATATCAGCCAGCTTGAAAGAAATGGCTTGATTAAACGCAATCGGCTTTCCAAATTGAACGCGTTCTTTTGAATAAGCAAGTGCGGCTTCAAAAGCCCCTTGTGCAATCCCAAGTGCCTGCGAAGCAATCCCAATTCTACCACCATCAAGGGTCGTCATGGCAATTCTAAACCCTTCACCTTCACGTCCAAGTAAGTTTTCTTTCGGAATTTTCACATGATTAAAGTTAAGCTCACAAGTCGCAGAAGAACGAATGCCTAACTTGTCGTAATGATCACCGAAAGTAAATCCTTCCATGCCTTTTTCAAGGATGAAAGCACTAATGCCACGCATTCCAAGCGTCGAATCTGTCACAGCAGTCACCACATAAACACTGGCATATTCAGCATTGGTAATAAAAATTTTATTTCCATTTAAAATGTAATGTTCACCGTCAAAAATAGCTGTTGTTTCCGTTCCACCGGAATCACTACCCGCATGAGGCTCTGTTAACCCAAATGCGCCGATTTTTTCTCCTTTAGCAAGCGGAACCAAGTATTTTTGTTTTTGTTCTTCTGTTCCAAACTGATAGATGGGCCACGCACAAAGCGACGTATGTGCAGACACTGTCACCCCGACACCACCATCAACCCGCGATAATTCTTCTACCACAATGGCATAACTGACATTGTCCAAGCCTGCACCACCATATGCTTCAGGGAATGGGACACCCATTAGACCCATTTCACCCAGCATCTTAATTTGCTCGGTCGCAAAAGAGCTTTCTTGATCAAGCATCGTTGCAATCGGTCTCACTTCTTTTTCCGCAAAATCTCTCACTTTCAAACGTAACGCTTCTTGTTCTGACGTTGTTAAATAAGTATTCATGACGATTCATAACCTCCTTAACTGATTTGTTTGGTAAAGCGATGTATTTACGATTTTAAGACGTTTGCAACGATTCAACTAACGCATCTATGAGTGACTCAATTTCAGGGTCATTCATTTCTTTCATCGCTGAGATAATGGTGACACGATCATCAAGGACAGTCATTTCTTTTAACTCTTTATCAAAGTAATCATGAATGATATCACCCGCTTTTGGTGCCCACGAACCATTTTCGATGATCCCAATTGTCCGATTTTTCACATTCAGCTCTTTTAAACGCAAAAAGTAATTGTGCATGAGTGGGAAAATCCCTAAGTTATACGTCGGACATGCGATGACCACATGACTCAATCTAAATGTTTCAGAAACCAAATAAGAAGCATCTGTGTTTGATACATTGTAGGTTGCAACCTGTTCAACGCCTTTTGCTTTCAACAGCTCGCTAAAGCTTTGAGCTGCCTTTTCTGTATTCCCATACATCGACGCATAGACGATAAGAACGCCTTTTTCCTCAGGCTCATATCGACTCCATTTATCATACTTATCTAAGAAATAACCTAAGTTTTCACGCCAGATCAGTCCATGAAGTGGCAAAATCATTTTAACCTCAAACGCTTCGATTTTTTTCAATAAATGTTGAACATGAGAACCATATTTACCGACAATGTTTGTAAAGTATCTGCGTGCCGGCTCGATCCAGTCAGTTTCATAATCTACTTCATCGCTAAATAGCTTTCCATCAACTAATTTGCCAAACGAACCAAAAGCATCGGCTGAAAACAAGACACCCTCTGTCACATCAAAACTCATCATGACTTCTGGCCAGTGAACCATCGGTGCAAACGTAAAAACAACCGTATGCTTACCAAAGGTCATGCTTTCTCCATCTACCACTTCTTGAATGCTTTCATTTTCAATTTCAACACCGAATTGACGTGCAAGTAAAAAAGTCTTCTCATTCCCAATAATGGTGACATCGGGATACGTCTCTAAAATATGTTGGATACAGCATGAATGATCAGGTTCCATATGTTGAACAACCAAATAATCTAACGTTCTCCCATCTAAAGCGGCTTTAATACTCGCTAAAAATTCATCCACAACTCGTATATCAGCGGTATCGAATAACACGGTTTTTTCATCTACAAGTAAGTAGGAGTTGTACACAACGCCTTCTGGAATCGGAATAAACTCCTCAAAGAGTTCTAATCCTTCATCATTCACACCTAACCAATAGATATCTTCCGTTACTTTTCTTATATTACTCATGTTTTATACCTCCTATTTTATCAATCATCTCATTTTTAAGTTGAACTTGTAAGTTAAAAACACCGACCTACCGCTTTTCAACAGACCTTCTGCTGCGAAAACAACGGCTATTTCACAAAAATTTGCGTTTCGACTTGGATATTTCATTTCTTTACAACTCCCAACGGTGAACACATGTTGAGCCACAAATCGTACAAAAACAACCGTTTGCTTCTTCAGTTGCAAAATGCGCTTCAAGTGCTTTTTGTAACTTTTTGGGGTTCGTGACTTCAATATGTGGTGCAATCAGCTGCATCATCTCATTTGCTTTGGTTTGACTTTGTGACACCATGGAAGAAGAATGCATCACCCTTTTTCTTAAATCTGACTGCGCTTTTTCATCGAGGCAGGGATCAACAAAAAAGAACAATTTTTCAATCTCCATTGGTATAGACGCAAAGACAATGTCGTAGGTCACCTCGATTTGCTCAAACGCTCTATAACTCATCACATCGTAGAAGAAAAATTCTGGAAAAAGGTTTCGCAACGTTTGTTCCATCATTTTTGCAATGGCAGGACGACTTGAACACACAATAATCGCTTTTAATTTAACTGAAAAAGATTCTTCTATTTTCATGACGTGTGAAACAATTAGAAATGTGATGAAAATACGCTCTGTTTCAGGTATGGTCATACCAATAACGGTTTCAAGTGGCGTTAAAGATGCCTGTACGAGCTGATCAATCTGTTGATAATGCTGACGCGAATGCGCAAGCACTGTATAATCAGGTTGTAAGTGAAACCCATATTTAATGCGGTAATAAGCGGGTTTCATATGATGATACAAACTTTCTAATAAAACATCCTTTTCAACTAAGTTAACAGCGGATTTTTTTTCAAATGTCGTCAACACTGCTTTTAAAGCTACCTTTAACTGATCAGCAGCAGCAAATGTTAAATACTGATTTGTAATCGCACTGGATGTAAGCAGTTGCAACGTGATGTAACAGTACTCAATATCAGGGATGACCATGTGATCATCAATTAACATGCGGGTTACTTCATACTCTGTTGTTCCTCTAAGGTCCTCATAATCAATTAAGAAAATGTCTTGAACCGTTTTTCCTAACGCAATGCGACGGAACATAACTTCTAACAGATAAGGAAAAATCTGCAAGCGTTGATCAGTAAACCGATAAGTCAAGTGCTGCTCAACCCGTTCTAATTTTTGTTTCCAATGGTGAACTTGATCAGCATCCATCTTTAAAAATTGCCTTAACACATCTTCGCCTTGAAAACTCGCAACGAGGTAGTCAAGACTCGCCATTAAGACGCGACGTTGACTCCATTCATCTCCGTCAATGAAATAGCCTGCTTGCCTAGAGTATTTAACAACCAACCCCTCTGCGTCAAGGCTTTTTTGAACCGACTTCAAATCCCGC
Organism: Defluviitaleaceae bacterium; assembly: GCA_009778135.1. Taxonomy (GTDB): domain Bacteria; phylum Bacillota_I; class Bacilli_A; order MOL361; family Turicibacteraceae; genus WRKJ01. The sequence continues at coordinate 12,358 of WRKJ01000050.1, read as the reverse complement.
AAAATTGTGTTTTTACTCACCTCCAAATCACCAATCAAATGATTCAGTGATAATTCTTCTGTCTGGAACCCCAACATTAAGATGATAAGATGAACACGTTCGTTATGCTTAAAAATGTACCGACTCGTTGGCGTTTTTTTTTCATCACATAAAGCTTGGGACAAATCTGACCCGACAATAAAACGCCCTTGCTCATCACGACAGACTTCCGAATAGCCGCTCTCTTTTAACCAATTATTAATTTTGCGAAAACTGTACATAATTTGTCGATATGTTAAATCAAACTTCTTTTGCAAATCATGCGTGGTACTCATCGGGTTTTTAAAAACTTCTATTAACAATTGATTACTTCTCTCATCTAAATACATCCTAATTCCTCACAGTGCTCATACATTGTGCGTACTCACGACGCTTGAAAAAACTTTCAAAAGCGCATCCCCCCGCAATAATGTAAGTACTACCATTATGTAACAGCTATTATTATACTACAAAATGCGACAAATTTCTTTACTTTTGTTAACACTTTCATCCCAATTTTTGTTGATGCCTCGTTAACCGCTTCAGTCATTTGATGCTTCTAAGTCACGAAAAACATTGGAAACACTTACTTTTAGCGCATCTCATCATCAGTCTCATTTTTGTCACGACCCTTATAAAAAAAGTGCCTGATCCCGCATTAGATGTCATCTCATTTTTCAAAAATGAGTCAAAATCAACCAAAATAATTAAAAAAAGCGCACGAGTAAAAGTGTTTAGTTCGACCCATTTCATTGTAAGCCTTATTATACAGGTTTCATCAATTTCTGTCAAAGTTTGAAAATACTGCGTAAAAAAACCAGTATCATCGAATGACTTAATCGTCTTTTCGTGATACTGGTTTTTTATCAATTTGAATGCACGGTTGTGCATCACGATGCGTATTGGTTATGATGTCAATTCATACAAGTTGCTGTACTTATCAGTGAGGTAGTTCACATAGTAATCCGCATTAAATGTTTCACCAAATGATTTTTTCATCAATTCGTTAGGCGTATATGTTTTGCCATATTGATGAATTTTTTCTCCTAACCAATTTTTAATGGCAGCAAAATCTTGTGCTTTAATCAAAGCTTCCACATCAAGATCTTTCTTCATATGCGCAGCGATTTGTGCTGCATAGGCTGAACCTAAAGCATAGGTAGGAAAGTAACCAAAGGCACCGAATGACCAGTGGATATCTTGTAAAACCCCTTCAGCATTTGTCGACGGCGTAATGCCTAAGTAGTCTTCATATTTTTGATTCCAAATCGCAGGTAAGTCATAAACGTCAATGTCTTCGTTGAAGAGCAAACGTTCGATTTCATAACGGATGATAATGTGTAAATTATACGTTAACTCATCTGCTTCAACACGAATGAATGATGCTTTTACTTCATTGACTGCTTCATAAAACTGATGCGCTGTCACATCGTCAAATGTTTCTGGTAATAAAGTTTGCAATTCAGCATACATCACTTCCCAAAATGTCAGACTACGCCCTAAAATATTCTCATAAAAACGTGACTGACTTTCATGAATACCCATGGAAGCCCCTGATCCGACAATTTGATGTGCAATGTCATCGCTAATATTTTGTTCGTAAATCGCATGTCCACATTCATGCATCACACTATAAAATGATGAAAAGAAATCTGCTTCATCATATCTCGTTGTAATCCGAACATCATACTTGTTGCTCCCATTACAAAATGGATGTGTCGATTCGGCAATATAGCCGCGATCTAAGTCGTAGCCTATTTGGGTCGCAATCTGTTTAGAAATGGCTTTTTGCGCCTCTAACCCTACTTTTTCATGGACAAAACGGGTATCAATTTTTTTGTTGCTATCCTTAATTTTCTTAAGCAAGGGGACAATGGCTTCTTTTAACTGATTAAAAAAAGCATCGTATACTTCCATGTTCATCCCATCTTCATAATCGTCGAGTAAAAGATCATAAGGCTTTTTTGACGTTTCACCACGGTATTCAATCACTTTCTTTTTTAACTCAATGAGACGCTTCAAATAAGGTGCAAATTTATCAAAATCATTCTCAGCTCTTGCTTGTCCCCAAATCGCCGCCGCTTCTTCTTGAAGTTCACCCATTTCTCTAACAATGTCGGCTGGAATCTTCGTTTTATCCTCATAAGACTTCTTCGCAAGTCGATATTCACCTTTTAACACATCATCAAACGTATCAACATGTGGCGCTAATGCATCAAGATAAGCTTTCATCTCATCTGATGTTGTCAAATTGAAAACTTCTAAGCTAAAAAAACCTGCACGCTTGGCACGAGACTTCGTGCTTCCTATTGGCGCAACCGTTTCACCATCGAAACTAAGTGTCGACATCGCCTCACGGTACATTTTAATCTTTCCTAAATATGCTTTAAACGCTTTAACCGTTTCTTCAACATTCATGCTAAGCCAACTCCTCAATTTCTCATACTACCATTATAGCATTTTTTTGTCGTAGGTAAAGTTATTTTTCTAAATATCTTTTGAAACATAAAAAAAACTACAATTTACATTGTAGACTTCTTTAAAAAATGGCATCCCGGGAGAGATTCGAACTCCCGACCGACGGCTTAGAAGGCCGTTGCTCTATCCAGCTGAGCTACCGAGACTTATATTGCTAGTTAAACTTGGATTTTCCATTGCTAGTTTGAAACGTTGTCGGTCCGTTGCGTCTTTCGCCACTACTCCCGACAATTCCGCCTTCGGCTCCATTGCTCTATCCAGCTGAGCTACCGAGACTTATTGTCACAACCCTTGATATTATACAGGATTTTTCTTCATTTGTAAACCCCCTATTTACATTTTTTGCATTTTAATTCAGTATTTTTAGTTACTGTACAGCGGTGTCCTCAGGATAAGAAATGATAAAATCCTTGATTTACTGATGATTGCATCCCAAAAGTCAGTAAAACCATCAGAAGAAGAAAAGAGATACCTGTTGGTAGTTTGAAGCCTGAGCTAGTATTCAGCTCTCCATTCGTCTGTTTTGACTCCAAAATCGATGATTACAGACGATTTTACAGGTATTTAGCACTCAATTCGTCTGTTTTAGCTCCAAAATCGATGGTTACAGACGATTTTGCAAGTATTCAGCGCCCCATTCGTCTGTTTTGACTCCAAAATCGATGGTTACAGACGATTTTACAGGTATTCAGGACCCCATTCATCTGTTTTGACTGCTATGACTGACGTTTTGTTGCACGAGTCGCTTACACAAATAATCCAAAATTGCTTCAGCCGAACCAAAATTCGTTGCAAGTGGGACATTGTAAACATCACATAAACGCAAAAGTGCATTCACATCAGGTTCATGACCTTGAGCTGTCAATGGATCTCGAAAAAAGATAATCCCTTGTAACTGGCGAGATGGAATTAAAGCACCAATTTCTTGATCTCCTCCAAGTGGTCCTGAATGAAACTTATGAACAGTCAAAGCTGTTTCTTCCATGATTCTCGTACTCGTCGTCCCTGTCCCACAAAGCTCGAACTTTGCAAACCTCGCTTCGTTTTCTTTAACAAAAGCAATTAATGAATCCTTCATATTATTATGCGCAATCAACGCTACTCTCATACAATACCCTCTTTTCTATCTTTCATTTTTAATTGTAACAAAAAAAGTCGCAAAAATCAATTTGATTTCACAACTTCTTTCAACCATAAAATAAAAGTCGTAATGGTCCAAATTTGTTTGCTAAAGTCACGCAGCCCTTTGCCATGTTGTTTTAGCATCGTGCTCAACAGCTCTTGATCAAAAAATTCTGTGACAATCCTTTGTTCAAAGGTCTCTTTAATACTGTCATACAACTCATGACGAATCCAACTTGAAAGTGGGACATCATGATGATGTTTTCTTTTCGACGGTTGAAACTTAGCCACTTGCTCAGCAAATGTTTGCTTCATTAAAGACATCGACCGCTTTTCACTTTTCGTTAAAAAGCTTGCCACATTTAAAATCCGATCATCTAAAAAAGGAAATCGTGTTTCCAAGTCGTGAAAAGCCATGATCTTTTCTGTCTTTAACAGATGGTTACCTTTAAGACCAATATTGAGGTTCATCGTCTGTCCTTTTGCAATCGCATCTAAATCATCAATCTGCTTTAAATAAGGTGCGACAATCGTTTCCCAAGATTCGCCTTGAAATTGAAGCAAAGCTATTTTTTCTTTTTCTGAAAAAAGGAACGGATGTGGTTGAAAAGCGAGTTGTTTTAAAAATGTCTTTTTCGTTTCAAACAGCATCCCAGCACCAGCTGTCGAAAACATCACATCGACATGCTTACTCGCTAATTCTGCTAATAAATAATCCACAGGCATCCAAGGATCCGCAAGTGGCATCCCAATCGCTTTTATCCCCTCAATCGCACCTTGCCAATAATCATTGGCATTAATATGACGACGAATTAAATGCTGCGCTAGTTCATCTGACACAACATGCTTTTTACCAAATTCTGCCGTGAATAATTTGATGTCACTACCTGCAAGCTTAGCCGTTGTCGCAATCACCAATTCATGGAGCTGACCGGTATAAAAAACGCCCAACATCTGATCCATAGAAATCCTTGCTTGAATCCCTTCTATGATCACATGATGAAACTGCTGCTCATCGACCAATTGTTGTTTCGTCCCTTCAATGACTAACAAATCAGCAAACGGAACAACCCTCAAACCTTGACTGTCATCATATTTAGCCAGACATCCTGCTGGCACATGCTGAATATGCTTCAAATAAGTCTCTGCTTCTGGCAGATACCCGAAAGAAAAATAATGGTATAACAGTTGCTCATTAAGCGCATCTGATAAAGAAGTGCCCGCAAGCTCAAAATCTGTGACTTGACTCGCAAAACCAATCCCATTCGCAACCCGTTGATAATAAAGCGGTCGAATACCGTATCGGTCACGGCCTACGATTAACTGCTTGCTTTGATGATCAAAGATCAAAAAAGCGAACTTACCACGGAGGATTTCCACAAAACTGTCGTTTGAAAAACGATAAAGTGCTAAAATGAGTTCTTCTAACCGCGTCGTTGATACATAAAAACCAGCTTTTTCCAATTTGCTACGTAAAATTCTGGCATTCACCAGCTCCCCGTCAAACAGACATGTATACTGTCCATCTGGTGAATGATAAGGGCGTCCCATCGTTGTGCTAAATTCATTATTCTGATAATATGCAAGCATTAAAAAACACATCCTTTAATAAAGGATATGTCACTGTTGTCACCGTCATGTCATGAAAATTAAGAAAAAGATCGACATGATGAGACATGAACAGCATCCGAAATCACAACTGAGATTCCCATGTTTTTCTGTCCAATGAAACATGAAAGTTGAATAAAAATCCTTTGCTTGACAACACGCATCAGGTTTTTTACTTGTGAAATGCGCTAAAAAACGTTATAATAGTGAGAACAACATCAAACAACGAAAAGAATGATAAAAAAGACGCATCAACAAGTCAAAAAATTGGAGGTTTCACCGTGGATCAAAAGTGGCAAAGTTTCTCACTGTACAAAAAAGGATTTTTCATCATTTTATTGGCATTAATCAGCTATAATGTCGTCATTAATACACATCTTTTAACACATCTACTCAACCAGTTTTTAACCGTGATCACGCCTTTTATCATCGGATTGGCCATTGCTTATTTATTGGCTCGACCCGTGATGAAGCTCAGCGTCGTTTATGAAAAAAGCACCGTTCGATTGAGTCAAAAGAAGGCACATCTCCTCTCCGTTATTTCAGTTTTCCTCATGTTGATTTTAGCCATTACCCTTGTTATGATTTACATGACGCCGATTATTCTCAGTAATGTCGGTGATTTAATTGGTAATGTAGAAACTTACTATACGGATGTCTTTATTTGGATTAACAGCATTGAACCTGATCATTTTTTGTCTGCCTTTTTACCCGATGGTGATGAAATCACTTCAAGTGAATTATTAAATATGATTCCGACCGATGGTGGTGAACTAGATGTTGTCAGCTTCATTAACGCAATGCTTACAACGGTTGTGATAAATGTTGTCAATGTGACCACAAGTCTTGTCAATTTTGGGATGGGGTTAATTATTGCGCTTTATTTACTTTTATACAAAACATCAGTTTTAGCATTGGTTAACCGTGTTGGCATTATCTTTTTAAAACCCCGTGCCTTAACTTTCATTAAAAAATACCTTCAAAAATCCAATGAAATCTTTTACAAGTTTATTTCAGCTCAATTTTTAGATGCGTGTATTTTAGGCACATTGGCAACCCTTTTACTCGCCGTTCTTCGCGTTGAATATGCCATCACCTTCGGTCTTTTACTTGGCATATTTAACATGATTCCTTTTTTCGGATCCATTATTGCGACTTTAATCACCGTCTTTGTCACTTTCTTCACAGGTGGCTTGCAACAAGCACTTATCGTATTCGGCGCATTGTTGGCTTTGCAACAACTGGATGCTCAGTTTATTAACCCGAAAATTACAGGAGACTCTTTAGGCATGAATCCGCTGGTGATTGTGACTGCCATTTTTATGGGGGGTGCCTATATGGGTGTCGTCGGCATGTTTATGGGTGTCCCTGTTGCTGCCATGCTTAAAGTATTTTTAGAAGATTTCTTAGCTTATCGTGAGAAAAAGTTGGGCATCAAAACAGGATAAAATGAGAAAGAGATCACACCTTACTTCATTTTTATTTCCTTTCTCTTTATCTTATGTTATACTTTAACAGTGAATTCGAAATGGTAACACCTCGTTATCGTCTCGTTTTATCAGTTAAGGAGGCATGAAAACATGTTAAAAATAGCATTAGGTCAAAGTGATTTACAAACCGCTAACATTGCGCTCGGTTGCATGCGAATGGCTAAGTTAAGTTCAGCAGAAGCGGCCAGCGTCATCCACACAGCTTATGAAAGTGGCATTGATTTATTTGAACATGCAGATATTTATGGCGGTGGTGCCAGCGAAGAAGTTTTCGCAAAAGGCCTTGCTGCAGCAGGCATCAAACGTGAAAATATTTTATTACAAACGAAATGTGGGATTCGCCCTGGCATGTTTGATTTTTCAAAAGCGCACATTTTATCATCTGTCGACAACAGTTTAAAACGTCTGAATACCGATTATTTGGACGTGTTGGCTTTGCACCGTCCGGATACATTGATGGATCCGACAGAAGTCGCCGAAGCTTTTGACCACTTGCACGCATCTGGAAAAGTTAAATACTTTGGTGTGAGTAATCAAAATGTTGGGCAAATGGCGTTATTAAGTCGCTATGTCAATCAAAAACTCATCGTGAATCAATTGCAATTTAGCATCATGCACACGCCGATGATTGATGCTGGCTTTAATGTCAACATGCAGCGAGACGACAAGTCTTTAAGTCGAGATGGTGGCATTTTAGAATATACCCGTTTGGAAGGCATTACCATTCAAGCTTGGAGTCCTTATCAATACGGGTTTTTCAATGGTGCCTTCATTGATCATCCTGATTTTCCAGAACTAAACGCCAAACTTGAAGCAATTGGCAATCAGTACGGCATTTCAAAAACAGCGGTCGCCACCGTTTGGATTTTAACTCACCCTGCCAACATGCAAGTGGTTATCGGCACCATGAATGTAAGTCGTATTCGTGACATTACAGCAGCGTCAGCCATTAAATTAACACGCCAACAGTGGTATGACATTTACCAAGCTGCTGGTAATACATTACCTTGAAATAAAAAAAGACCTTTTAAAGGTCTTTTTTAATGGACTTCTCCCATCATGATGACGCATTTATGAAAGAGATCTGATCAATCATCGCTTCTTTTTACGCTTTTTGTTGTTCTTTTTGTTTTTGTTTTGAGGCTTATTTTGATTTTGATTCACGTTTTTGCTTTTTATTTGATGTTGTGGCGGTTTGTTAGTCTGAGTGTGGATCGTCTGAGATTGAGGTTGATTTTCGTTGCTGAGTTTATCTGGGTTCTGATGTTGGGCTTTATTTCGAAGCTGGTTATGCTTTGAGCTTTGGGTTTTAGTTCGATGTTTTTTACTTTGTTTTTGTTGCCCTTGCCAATCTGCCAACTGAAAGGTGCTATACAACATCATTTCTTTTTCTTGTTTGCGACGATAAATGACAACAATGGTCACCCCAATGATCGCCACGACAGAAATAACTTGTGCCATGCGAAGTGGACCGATCATCAAACTATCTGTTCGCAATGCTTCAATAAACATGCGACCAAATGAATACCAAATGAGGTAAAATGCTGCAATTTCTCCGATAAGTAACTTGGACAGACGTCTTAAAATGAAGACTGCAATGAGTAAACCGATGACATTCCAGATGGCTTCATATAAAAAGGTTGGATGGTGATAATTCCCATTGATAAACATGCCGTTTACAATAAGAGTCGGCATCAATAAAGAAGTCAAAAACTCACGTTGGGCATCTAAGTTTGCACCGTAAACCACGCCACCATGGGCTTCTTGATTCATAAAGTTACCGAACCGACCAATGATTTGGCCGATGAAGAATCCCACTGCAGCAATATCTAAAATGGGTAAAATAGGCATTTTTTTTCGCTTTAAATACCACCATGCATAAAGCCCAGCGGCAATAATTGCGCCGTGGATCGCAAGTCCGCCTTGCCAGATGGCCAATATTTGACCAGGGTTACTTAAATACCATGCTAAATTGTTAAATAAGACAAAGTATAACCGTGCACCTAAAATACAGAGTGGGAGCCCAGCAAGCACCAAGTTTTCAAACAAGTCACGTTCAAATCCTTTTTTCTTCCCTTCTCTAATCGAAACAAATAAAGCTAAAACAACACCTGTTAAAATGAAAATGGCATACCACTGGATGCTGAGATGACCGATTCTTAAAAAAACCGGATCAGGTGCCACAATTGCATAATGATCGAAATTCATTTCCCTTTTCCTTCTTTCTTCACTCACTTTTCAAGTCGTATCAACACAACCTTTTTTACTTACTTTTCCCTGCAATAAATTGATCCAACTGATTGGTAAAGTCTTCAGCAGCATGATAACCCATCAGTTTTAAACGATGGTTAATGGCTGCGACTTCAATTAACGATGCAATACTTCGACCCGTTTTAACAGGAATTGTGATTTTCGCAACATCTGTTTCAAAAATGCGCACTGTTTCTTCTGCTAAACCAATGCGGTTATATTCTTTTTCTTGTGACCAATCTTCCAGTTCCACCACAAGTGTGATCCGTTTGCTGTCTCGGTAAGCACCCGCACCAAACATTTCAACGACATTGATGATTCCAATCCCACGAATTTCAATAAATTTCTTGAGGATCTCTGGTGCACGACCGATAACCATCCCGACTTCTTTTTCAAAAATGTCGATCCGATCATCTGCGACCAGTTGATGACCGCGACGGATGAGTCCCAAACCAGTTTCACTTTTTCCAATGCTGCTTTTTCCTGTGATCATCACACCAATTCCATTGACATCTACTAAAACACCGTGATAAGACTCAGTCACCGCCAACTCTTCTTGCAAATAGTTAAAGACAGTCGCAAAAACAGAAGATGTGCGATTTTTCGATTTTAAAATGGGAACGCCTGTTTCTTTAGATAATTCTAAAACAACGTGAGGTACCTCATAATTATTCGCAAAAATAAGTGCTGGTGTTGCCGCATTAAAAAGCAAACTGACCCGTTTCTTTAACTCGGTCGTTGAAAGAGAAGCTAAAAAATTCCATTCTTTCGTACCAATGAGTTGAACCCGTGCTTTAATTTCTTTTTGAAAATAATCATCGAATCCCATTAATTCCATCCCAGGTCGATTCAAAAATGTCTCTTCAATGGTTCTATTTAACTCGGCATCCGGTGTGGCAATTTCTAAATTGAGTGCGTTGGCTAAATCTTGTATCGTAACTGTGTTCATTCTTTCTTTGCCCCTTTTCGTTATAGTTGGTCAACTTTTAGGATTTTTTTCCTAATGAAATTTTGTAAAATGGAGATGAAAATCGCAGTAAGGAACGCAACGAAAAAATTGGTGATGACAAAGGAATACCCCATCATACCTGCCGTTAGCATCATAATCATCCCATTAATGATAAAATAGAAGAAGCCCAATGTGGCAATCGTGAGTGGAAATGTAAACAAAACAATGATGGGTTTCACAAAAGTATTGAGCAACGTTAAAATGAAAGCTGCTTGAATCGCAGCAAAAATCCCGTCCAGATAAAAACCGGGAAACAAACCAGCGGTTACCATTAACACGACGCTGTAAATCACAAAGTTCGTTAACAATTTTCGGACATTAAAACAACCCAACCTCACTCGCTGGACACGAAGATGAGGCTGTCCAGTTGTCTCTCGCCAGAGATGATTTTGAAAGTCTTCTTTCCAATCAGGCATTTCTTCATTATTGATATTTTTAATGATTTCATCTTCATCATAAAAATCTTTCTTAGACATCAGGGGACATCTCCTCATGGTATTTCCTAGGAAATATTTTTTTTCAACACTAACGGCGACGACCACGGCTACCGTTTAAAATGGCCACCCAACGTAACAATTCCATCAACGTGACAATCAATGCTGCAACATACGTTAACGCAGCAGCTGTTAATACTTGACGTGCACCACGCTTTTCAGTACTGTCATGCAAAATATTCATTTCACCCATGGCAACCATGGCACGACGCGACGCATTAAATTCAACGGGTAACGTAATCAATTGAAACACAAACAATGATGCAATCAGGAGAATTCCAATTTCAGCAAGCATAAACAGTTGTAAAAAAATACCTAACATAATCGCCAAAAATCCCAATCGATTTGCGACACTTACAACGGGTACCAAAGCTGATCGCAACGTTAACGGCATATAATTTTGCGCGTGTTGAAGGGCATGACCCACTTCATGTGCAGCAACTGACACCGCAGCAACTGACGGTTTGCGATAAATATCAGGAGATAACCTGACCGTTTTCGTTCGTGGGTCATAATGATCCGATAACCGACCTTGTGTTTCCTCAATCTGTACATCATATAAGCCATTACCGTCTAAGATACGCCTTGCCACTTCATAACCGGTCAAACCAGAAGAAGCACGCGTTCGCTTATAGCGTCCAAATGTTGACATTAAATAGCCTTGTGCCAGTAACGGAATCGTCATGGCAATTAAAAAATAGACGAGCATGTTATTGTTCATGTGCATGCCCCACATCATTGGATTAAAATAAAACATCGTCTTCACTCCATTTCAAATTGTTGGTATTAGTATATTCATTCTCACAAACGGCCATACCTTTTCACACTTCAAGCAACATTATACCACATTTTATCAATTATGTGTGAACGAAATTCATGTTTTTTCAAATAGAATGGTAGAAAAAAACCACGAAACCATGCGAAATTGCACATGTTTTCATGGGTTTTAATCATATAATTTGACGTCTGGTTACAACATTTACTGTGACCAATCGCTGATCCAACGCCAGTGTGATTGATGTAAAGGCGGGTTCCAGTTAAAATCGCCTCGACTTTGGATCGCTATTATTGCTTCAAACATGCATCCATCAAGGAAAGCACGGTCTCCTCGGAAGTATAGCTTTGTTGCATCCCAGTCAGGAACATGTCCAGGAATCAGTCTTTCACTTAGCGGACGAACATTTGAGATGTTGTCATAAACTCCTCGATTCCGCATTGATGGCACCTGCATAGACACTGCCTAGAGAAATAGGAACATTATTTAAATTCGCTTACTACTATAAGATCTGTATTCTCTTGATTCCATTCTGAATCCCAATCTTGATAATGAGAATGACAAAAATCTGTTTTACCTATTGCTTTTTTGTGGCTTTCGCTCACATGTTGTAAGAATTCAATAATCTTGTCTAACTCTTCCATTGAACATGCAATAGACGCTTCTTTTAATGTAACAAATTTTTCTGTTTTTAGTTCATATCCATATACTTTCATATTATCTTGGTATTACCTCCGTTGCCCAACCATGACGATCAAGCCATCGAATTTGGCTCCTGGTAGGATTGGGTATCCCTCTATGGGCATCATGTATTGTACCACTCTGATTTAGCGACGTTCCATTTGAGAAATGCACATGTGGTTCTTGTCCAGGGACATGTGGTCTATCAACTCTATCAATCCCTCTAGGTGCTTGTCCTCTTTGCACTTCTTGTTGCATTCTATTTGGATTGCTTGGCCTACACCTCAATCCAAACGGATCAATCCACACATTCGGATTACTCACATACCCATAAAGTGTTGGATTGTTACCTGCTAAACCAATCGGGTCTTGCGTAATATATTGTCCAAGTTGCGGGTCATAATAACGGTGGCGGTTGTAATAAAGCTCTGTT
>WRKJ01000049.1 GCA_009778135.1 Defluviitaleaceae bacterium | reverse complement strand
TGCACCGATCCCGTCGAAACCCTTTCCTCTACGTCTTGCTTCTACCACTTCAAACGTCCGATCTGGAAAATGCATGTCTAAATTCGCCAACGCATCTTCCTCCGTTAAAAATGAACCTCTTCCAAAACAGCCGCTTAATAGTGCGATAAAAGCCAAACCAGCTCCTATCAGTAACCCTTTCTTCATCATGTCACTCACCATCTTTTTCACCTCATCCTTATGTCTAACACGTTAAAACAAATTCAATTCGATTTGATTTCAAAGCCTTTTAGCGTCGTCTTACCTGCCTTATCCAACGCAATGCTGCTGTTTGCTTCACATTCAATTTTAATAGACTCCGTCGCACTGATCAACAGTTCTCGACCCGCGCGAATGGTGATGTCTTCAGTCGCTGTCACAGCAATGCTTTTTTGCCCAAAGAGACGCACATTCCCATCATTCATGAGCGTCAGTTGAGCCGTTCCATCAGCCGTTTGCATGACGATGCCTTCTTTTGTCAACCTGATCTCATGGCCTGTCACTGAACAAATAAACCGGGTCGTTGGATCAGACAGACGATCAACTTGCTTTGCTCCCGCGGCCCCTGATACGCCGATATGCGTCCCATTTGATTGAACACTACTGGCATCATGAACAACGGGTGCAGCTGGTGGCAGATGTTTACTAATGGCGCTACTAGCAAAGGCTTGATCTTCATCATGTGTGGGTAAGTAAACACGCACTTGATCGCCAGGTTGTGGCATAAAATACCAACCACTGCCATCTTCAGATGCTGCCATGGTTGAATAAGGCAATAACACGGCTGTTTCGACATCTTGCCGTTCATCCATCTCCAGATGCACCTTCACTTGATCACGAGAAACCGCTAAAACAGTGCCAGGATGCGACGTTCCTGTTAACGCTTCATTGTAGAGGCTCATTTGTTGTGCCCCATTAAACGGTTGTAAACAATAATGCCCTTCTACAAGTCCTTGTGTCAATTGATAAGTGGCTTTGCTCACCATTTGCATGTCACCGTTTAAAGCGACAGTTTGCCCCAATGCTAATACATCATAGCTCGACCCTTCTTGAACAAGAAAATCAGTTTCTCGTAGGTTGGGAATGAAGTTTCTTTTCATGTGATCAAATTTTGCCAGCTGGGATGAAAAAGTCACCTTTTTAAAATCGACTTCTACACCGTGCCTATTTTGTCTCATCCCGACTGAAAGTCCGATACTTGGCACTTGGACATTCGCAACAATCCCTTGATTGAAAAGGGACGCAATGCGTTTAATAAACTGATAGTCTGTTTCTTGATATTGAATGCGTATTTGATTAATCGGTTGATGCGGCAGTTCGATGGTTAAAAAGGGCGTTTCATAGTCGACTAGCACAGCTTCGATCAATTGATGAACATCTTGATTTCTGTCTTGGAATGAGCGAGACTTTTGCTCAATGTCCAGCAAATACGTATTGCTTTTAGCTTCAATTTCAACGAGATGAACATCTGTTTCAAAGACCACTTTTGACATCGTTATGACGCCGCAAAACAACCAGTTTCTCCGGTCTTCACGCTTGTAAAAGAGTTGAATGGGCGCATGATTTCTCAGCTGATTGACAAAATTAGAACCCGCTTCATTTCTCAAAATGCCTGTTAATTTCAATGTCGCATGTTCATTGATGTCATTGATGATTTTGAAGTCATAAATGTCGGCGATTTGTTCAATGTTTGTACGCAACTGTTCATAAGTTAAAGCTTCCATGTTTTCACTCCACCTCTTTCGTTATTTTGATTAAATGCAAACTTGCCTCATAAACAGATAACCATTGTTGTTGCTCCCCTTCTGGCACAATAAAACTACCATCGAAAGAAAGGTGATCTGTGATTGCGCCCGAAAAGCGAATCATGTGGTAAGGGCCATCCTTTGCGACAATCCGATAACGCACATACAAGACATCGTCTGTTTGCTCTGATTTTAACCACGTAACGGGGACATTAATCTCTTTATAATGCTGTAGCAAATCTAATTGATAAAAAATCAAGCTCTTGTACGGCATCGGTCGTTCATGCAAACTCATGTGAAAAAAGCTCCCTTGTTCATGATAAAATTGAACTTTTTGATCCTCTTTTTCATCAAATAGCGGTCTAAAATGATTGCGACGCAAACTTAATTTGATTTTTTGATCAAAAAAATCATATACGTCAAACGTATAATTTTGCCGATTCAACCTGACGCGATTTTTTTTAATTTGAGGAATAAAGTCTTGATAGTCAGTGGCTTTTTCGACATGAGAAACAGAGCCGTCTGTCAAAGCTTCGCCTTGTTCACTTTCACGCATCTGTTGATCCTTTTGCTGATTCATCGCTTTAAATCTCTTCGCAAGTTTCAAGTCAAAATCACGCATTTTATCACCTCCATCCCACCCCAAATTTCCACTTTAATACATCACCATTTCGCCTTGTTTCATCGCACCATCGATGCCCATAATGCCGAAGAGGTGGATCCAGTAAATGTCGACGTCGTATTGGCAAGCGAGGAAAATGTTTTTTAAGCATTGGATGCGACGGGTATGGACGTCGCTTTCTTCGACTAAGAGATGGACCATGAGCACATCTTTATCAGTGAGGTTGCCGTAAATGGTGGCTTTTTTGTATAGTTTTCGTACGGTGTCATCAAATAAGTAAATGCCTTCACCTAATGTATACAACCGCAATAAATTTTCGGCCACCACTTTTTTTTCTAGCCAATCAAATAATGAAAACCCGTCACGAATGCGATGTCCGTAAAGGCCTTGTTCGATGTCATGGATGACAAAGAGGAGTTCGTATTCCCGCTTCGTCATGCCCATATAGGTATCAAGTTCAGCCAAGTAATGACAAATCAAATTGAACAGCTCATGACGAATGGTCACGTCACCGTGGTAATCAGGGTCGAAATAATCTTTAAAGACAGTGAGGAAGCGATAGTACGGATTGACTTCTGCGACGGTCGGTACCGTATCATCGTTTAAATCTTCAAAGTTGAGTTCTAAATAAGGTGAAAAGTCTTTCGTGGGCAAAAAGGTTAAATCGGTTGGTTGGAGGCCTTTTCCTTTCGCCTTTGCAATGAGTTCCCAAATGTATTTCATAACAACTCACCTACACAGTGGTATTCTGGAAAATAGAGATTGATTTCCGAGGTAAGAAAGCTCATGTAGTCTCGGGTATAAGGCGTTAGCGTATCGGTTTGAAAGGTTAAATGCATGATGCTTTTGGCGTCATCTTTTCGGATGTCATCTTTAATGAATGGATTGAGTGGATACGTTTCACTTTTAACGTGATGATGAGCCGTGATCTTCATGTCAATTAACGTTAAGGTCGTGACATCAGTAAATAAGTTAGCCAAGCGATGGATTTCACCTAAAGTCCGAATGACACGACTGGTACGACTGGCAAAATGGTCGATAAAGGATTCAATTTTCCGATTGCTCGTTAAGTGGGGAAGGGTTAAATCCGTTTCTAATGGGTTGACGATGATCCACAATTTCCATTTGGAAATCAAATCTTTCGATGAAATTAAAATCAGTCGATCTGCTTCTAAACGGGTATTAATGACACCATCCGCTTCTGACGCACTGTCGATGAGATACCCTTGTTTGCGAATGTCTTCTTCAAACATCAAAACATGTTCATAATTGATGCGATCGCCTGCTGGCATGGGAAAGCCTTGATTAGTAAAGGGCTTCGTTTTAATGTTCCAAAGCGGGATGTGATTAATTTGTTGATGCGTTTCCAATTCTTCCAATTGCAAGGTAATGGCTTCAATTTTTTCTTGCTTCCTAAATTCAAGGGTTGTTTCCAAGCGGATCTCAATGAATTTATGAATACTCGGATGCAACACGGTGCGCCACGGAATATTATTTTCTAAGTACAACCCATATAACCGTTCAATTTGCTGTTGATACCCAGTAAACGGTGTTAAACTCACTTCAATGGGGTAGTCATCACGATTTGTTTGAAGGTGACCTTTAAAGGTACGACCCTGCAAACTGTGGTGAATCTCTTTTAGCATTAAATGATCCAGTTCAAAATAAAGCTTGCCTAAAATGGGTTTTTCTCCTGCTTGCGCCATTTCGGTAATGACTGTTGCATCAAAAGGCAATTCTTTTAAATCTGATTCATCCATGGGAAACAAAAAGTCATTAATGGGATCGTAGTCATCGATACTGACAACTGATGTATAAATGTTAAACTGATCATGATCTGGTTTGCTTTCATCAAAGACACGCTGTTTAATGGCTGCCAGCTGTTGATCTGTATACGTTTCGATGTTTTCAAAAGCAGCCAAAAGGACGCCTCGTAAGAGACGTCGTTCCGTTAAGTCTTCAATTTTTAACAACCTTTCTTGCCAGTGTTCCTTCATTTCAATGACCGCCTTTCTTTTCAATTCCTTTCTTGTCTTTGAACCAATAGCTGTTTTTCCTCTAATAGGGCTTGCCAATCACGCACTTGTAGCGCTGGTCGTGTCGCTTCTGTTGCGCTAGTTGGTGGTGACGTAGGCGGCGGATCAGTGGGAGGGGTTGCAGGCGGTGATGTCGGCGCCGGCTGCTGAACGGGGGGTGTCTGAGGCGCCGGTATTTGACGTTCTTCTGCTTGAATCAAATCATTCACTGCGAGGATCTTCTGTGTAATCAACGTGATGTTAAATTCTGAGTTAATGGCACGGTAAATCCGTTCTGCCGCTTGATAGTAGGCCAAAGCCCCTTGGTAATCCCTCACCATTAAAGCTGCATCACCTTGCGCTTCGAGTTCTGTTGCCAATTGTTGTTGTTCTAAGAAATCAGACGCTTCTGCATCTTCTCTAATGTCATGGGCACGCATTCGCATCCGTGCTGCTTCTTCTCTCAAACCTGCATCGTCATAAATACGGGCAATGCCTTCGAACAGTGACGCTAACGCTTCTGGTGCTAAGCCTTCTGTATCTTCTGCTTGCTGCGTTGCTTCAGCAGCAGCGGCTCTTGCCAACGATTCATTGGCATCATCATAAAGGGCTTGCGCTGTGTCAATGCTAATGTTTAAGCGTTGCATCAAGTTCAAATTATTCAAGCCAATGACGACGGTTCTCGCCATCCGATACGTTTCAAGCGCCCGACTATACTGACCGAGTCCAACTTGTAAATCACCTAATGTAAGGAGTTCATCCACATACAACCGGGTCCCAATGTAGTCAATTTGAGCAATAAGATGACCACTTTCGAAAATGGGAAGGGTCGCACCATGTTCAATTAAATAATGACGGGCGCGAATAAAATAATCACGCGCACGTTCAAAATCTTCACGTTCAACACTGGCATAGCCGTCGACAATAAGCTGATTCAGACGATGCTTTAACCGCAACAATTCCGCTTCATCAAACTGTCTAATGCTTGGTAACAACGCCACGGCTGCACTGTACTGTTCTAATGCACGGGCAAAACTACCGTGGATGATGTAATCATCACCTGCCAGCTTGTACACCACCAATTGCGCTGTTAACTCCCGTTGTATTCGGTTTTGACGGTGACGCATAAACAGCCAAATACCAAGAATCATCAAAATCGGAATTAAAATGAGTAACACCCGTTTAATGATGGGCCACCATTTCTTTTCCTTGAGAAATAGTTTATTCACAAAAATGGCGGCAATGGTGTAATTATTTAACTTTTGGGCTTGCTTACTCAACAGTTGATCTTCTAAGTTATCCGTTGCTTCTTTCGGATCTTTCGTTTCGGCTAAACCATCAATGACTTCAATCGTTCGCACCTGTTCCCAAAACCCAACAGTTGTGATCAAGATGGTTTCCATTTCAGCTAATTTGTACTTTTTAGACGCTTTTAAACGAAAGCCTTTCGGAATGCCCACATAGTTAATCAAATTATTCCGCTCTTCAAAACCAACAGAACGATCCACAGGATAAGTGCCATCCGCTAACTTTTGTTGGTAATAACTGTGATCGTCACTTTCAAGGCGCAATAAATCTTCTGATATCATTTGCAGCCGCACATTTCCAGCATGCGCATACCGCAACTTCACATAATCGGTAACAACAACCATCACACTGGCTTTTAACCTAACTTTGGTACTTTCATGCCTTAAAAACCGATGTGCGGTCGTTAAATAGTGATGAAGATGCCTTTTTGACATCCCTGGCTTTTTTGTAAAGGCAGCAAGCACCGCTTGAACAGCCAACACCGCACTTTTTTTATGCTCGCATTCATCAATCCCATCTGCCACGACCCAACAAGCAAAATCATCCAGCTCAACAAAGCCATGATAATCACGATTTTCAAGCTGTGTCCCAACTTCAGATAAAAATGACGTTTTAAAGTCACTGTTTTGTTTTCTCATCGCCTGTGTTCTCCTTTACCCAAACTTATACCCAAACTTACTGTCTCGTGCGGCACAACATGTTGTGACCCAGCTACTTAAACTGTGCCATCATGACTGCACTGGCT
Organism: Defluviitaleaceae bacterium; assembly: GCA_009778135.1. GTDB lineage: Bacteria > Bacillota_I > Bacilli_A > MOL361 > Turicibacteraceae > WRKJ01. The sequence continues at coordinate 9,877 of WRKJ01000049.1, read as the reverse complement.
GTTAATTTCTTTCTTTCATGAGCGGGCTTTTGTTCATGATAAATGGCTGCTAAAAGATCCATCTTTTGACCCGGCGTTCCTTTTGAAAAAAGAATCCGTTCGACCTCCAAAGGGGCCACAACATCATAAATCGCTTTCGTCATGATTAACAATGTATCCTTTTTAACGACTGTCATGAAGTTGTCGTTCAAATTGACTTTTTTTAAATGCTCATGGCCGAGATACGCTGTTAATTCATTTCTTAACGGGTTGTGAGTCAACTGTTCTTCACTGATTTTACGCTCAAGGACCCGGTGACGCAGTTGATACTTATACAAATCTAATGGATTAAGTCGTTTCAATTCATCATCGCAGACATAAATCCCAACATCACCTACGCTGGCATAGTTCAATTGCTTCCCATTGAGATAAATCAAAGCGATGCTACATCCACCACTGTTGGCATTCATTTGTTCGCTAATGCCACGATGCGCTAAAAAACACGCTTTCTTTAAAAAGCCATGTGGCGAAACACTCGGTGTCTGTGTTTCAAAAAAAGCCTCAATGATTTGTTTGGCAATGACGCAAGCAGATGCGCCAATGCGGCTATCTCCTATTGGATCTGTCACAATCACGAGACATTCTTTTTCTTTTTGAAGGATGAGGGGTTCAACGCCCCCTTCTCCAAATGTCGTGGCAGCCATTTTAAACCTGTCTCGCTTTTTACCTAAGTAAAGAAATCTTAACGCTAATAACATCACCAGGCAGAAGATGAGGACATAGAGCATCACGACTCATCACCTGTAGAACCCAGTGGCGTCGGGTAATTGCCCTCTTTCACACTGTCCCACTCAAAATGCTCACCACAAAGTGGCATAAATAAAAATTTACTCCCGCCTAATTGGATCACATCGTATTGATTTAATTCAACAGGTTGATAAACAGCTTCATTGTTATGATAAGCAAGCCCTGATGAATCACCTGGTAAAATCAATGTATTACGCTTTAATGGATCATAAGCGATAATCGCATGATTTCGTCTGGATATTTTGTTATCTCCTAAAATTTGGATATGCATGTCTTCTGCACGACCAATAAAATTTTTCTCTGCCATGATCCGATAATCACGCCCCATTTGTGGCCCATCAATACAAACGAGCCACCCAACCACGGGATCAATGACTTCCAACTCACCTGCATAGGCTAAATCCTCATCAAAATTTCCATTTTCATGTTGCGCCAATTGGTTGTTTTGATCATCTCTCACCGTCACATTACAATACGGACAAATATTCCCATACCTTCTCGATGAAAAAACATGCCCCGAATTACATCTAATTAAGCCACCAGCCATTCATACACACTTCCTTTAAACGTCTTTTTATTTCATAACTGTAAAACTGATTTGGCAATATAAATCCGATCACCTGATTCAACAGGTACGACTTCTTCTCGTTCTAACCGTTGAACATAAGCTGCTTGTACTTTTTTCACACCGACCCCGTTGCGACTGCCTAAATCTTCTAAAAACCACTTGCCATCGACACAATTAAGCAAAGCATGCTGTTTTTCAATGAGCACGGCATAATCAGCATCGGTTAAATCAAGATCAACGAGTTGATTTTGAAAATTTTTCCCAATGACCAATCCTTGCTCATCTCTGATGTACCATTCTTTGATCACATCTTCTTGTTCATTTAACAACTGGATCCGTTTAAGGGTTGACCGCGGTCTTTTTTTCGCATACTTCACCAGCAAATAACACAGCCAAGATCCCAATGAAAGGCCAATAATCAATTGTTGCAGCCAATGATGGTCATTGATAAATAAGAAGACGAGGATCACGATCAGTAGTAAAAAGATCAGCACATCAATTATCATGATTAGTTTTGATTTCACATGTATCCCGCTCACTTTCCAAAAAATCTTTCAAACATTTGCGTTGTATCAAGTGGATGCTTTTGATGCTTTGACGTTGACTGCTTATCAGTTGGCACGACTTTATCACCGCTTGTTGTAAAACCAAAAAAGTTTTCAAAGTCATTCATACCCATCGGATTCACACGCGTCGTACTTGCCTGTTCTCGACTTTTTGAACGTGGATTTCGCTCACCCATCGCCAACTTTTCATCATAAGCTTTCCGCTTCTCATCATCGCTTAACACTTCATAAGCAGCCGCAATGTCAACAAAACGCTTCGCTGCTTGCGCATTGCCTAAATTTTTATCAGGGTGATACTTTTTCGCCAACTGTCGATAAGCACGTTTGATCTCATCTATCGTTGCGTCTTTTTTCACACCTAACACATCATAATACTTCATTTTCTATCCCTCATTTGCACGGTTGATTCAGACACGACAAACAAATAAAAAGCACGCCTCACTAAAAATCGCCTTTTACACACCAGCAAAGTGTGCGACCACTTGCTATTTGTTCTGTCATGGCAGTTCGTATCCCCTACATATGCCTTTAAAAACATGATCGGGTTGTTAAAGGCATAAATAGTTGATTGTTGTGAGCCGCTCCTTGATCGCCTGCAGCTTGGATAACACGTCATAAAATTTGGAAAATGTGCATAAAAATCGAAGTTTTTATGCACATCTTCTGTTTAGCTGTCGATTATAATGCCCATCCGCCTTCAATGGAAACAAGATCAGTCTTGTCTTTTTTCTGACGCACTTTAAGTGTAAAGGTACCAACACCTTCTCCACTTCCGAAATCTTCTGTATAATCAACAACGAAGGCATGAGGAAACGTAAATTTACGAATCATCTGACTTGAGTTGATCACTTCGATTTCTAGGTTACGATAAGCAGTTAAATCTTCTGCCGGTATTTTCGACCACTTGGCAATGTTGATTGAGCTATCTGCTGCAGCACCGTCTAGTGGTGTTAAAATTTTACCCGTTATACAGAGTGTTGCATTCATGTCTGTTGAACGCGCATTTGAATCATTTGGTGTATCCATGTCGAATGACACCGTTAAGATGTGATCAATTCCTAAATCTACTTCATTTGGACCTGAAACTTTTAATGTGAATCCCATTGGAATTCCTCCCTTAAATTTATTTGAGTCAAACAGCGTTTCCCGCTTCTCCTCGTTACTGGTCTACCCAGCTTGACTCATGTTATAAAAATCTTTTAACCCCATAATGTAGCAATCCGAAGAACATTGGAATTCCTCCCTTTTCATTTGACGCTTGGATAGATAAACGCCTTCTGTCTTATACCCGCCCACGGATAAGTTTCAACAAGAATGGAGTCGGAATCGGTAGCGGTGGTAGCGGTGGTTTTTTCATGCTCATGACCTCCTTTCAAATATTGATTTTAATCAAAATAACCGACGAATTTGGAATCCGGGCTCGGGCTTATTTAGTTTCCACAATAATAGCTTTGGTGTTTTCATCATCATGACCTCCTTTCAATTGATTTTAATCAAACAGGGTTTCCCCTCCCCCTTGTTGCTGGCCTACCCAGCTTGACTAACTGTTTTATTAATTTCCACTTCTAAGTTCTTCACATTGCCATTAAACACCAAGTCAACTGCACAAACAGTTTGCTTGTCATCAATGGTGTAACCTAGATCATCGCCTTCTTGGATAATGGCATTGACGCTGTCTGTCGAATTTAACCACTTGCTTCTTGTACTGTTCGGGTTGTTGCTAAAGAAGTGCATGATGTTATCCATCTTGAAGTCATTGCTTTGGTAGCGAAGGACGCGTTCAATATAAGTCGAAACTAAGGTTTTGTAAATCTCTTCATAGCCGTTGTTGCCTTCAGCCAAGGTACGTGCTTTGTAAACGGAGACATTACCGACAGTGTTGCCATTGTAAGTGGCATTTTCACTCGCAAAGCAAAAGCCGAAGTTTAAACGGTTGATTTCATTTTTAACGCTGCTTGTGAACCCAGAGATTTCTTTGGCCATGCTCGTTAAGACGCGTAAGCCATGGTCTTTTGCTTCCACATCGAAACGAACACCTGGGGTATCCATCGTAATGTCTCTGAAGTGAGACTTTAAAAATCCTGGACATTGCCACGAAGCGGTGATCCCAGCAGCTACATAAGCTGCTCCGACATAAATGCCTTCTAACCACAAGCGCATGTAATCTTCTTTTTCTTGTGACAAGGCGACGCCTTCTTCTGTGTGAACCATTTTACGGTCGAGCAACACACCGCTTTTGTTTTTCGGCACAATGGTGAAATTCGGATAACATGGAATGGCGTAAGCACTCAACGTCCTTTTCGCAAGCGGTGCACATTTTTCAATGTACAGCTCTGCACCTTTTGTGGCCAACCCATCAAAAGTCGTTTCTTCACTCGTTTCAAAGTTAAAAAACAATTGCACTTTGTAATCTTTTAACACATTGAGCAAACTACCTAAAGTGAACATCGTATTTTCAACATTTTTTTGCGCTTTGTCATTTCCTTTAAAACGTTGGCGGCGATTTTGGACTTTATCTTCACCGTCGAGGGCAACACCTGAAACAATCCCAAACCATACCGTGTTCTCAAAGTCATTTTTATTGTTAACCGTGTTTAAATATTTTTCCAGTCTTGGCAAATTGCCTGCTTTTGTTAACATTTCAAGTGGGGTATTGACCACCAACAATTTAGGCGGGGCGACTTTGTTTTGCGTGCGATATTGATCAAAAAACAATTTCACACCGGCGATTTTTTCAACCAATGGTTTGACTGTTTTGACAAAGTCATCTTTTGCTTGCTTATAAAATGTGAGATAGCCATTGTAGTTGGCGACTTCTTGAGCATGATTGATGCCGCTTTGCGTCGTTGCCGGCAATGGTGCAAAGGTGCGAACAACCAAGTCTTTCACATAAGCAGTCGGTGCATCGGATACTTCTTCATAATCTTCAGCAAAATGTTCAGCTAACGCCACGTTTTGCGTGTCATCAATGAGGACCAAATCAGTGGATTCCGCTTTAGGTGCTTCAATGATTTTAAGCTCGCCTTCATCACCAATGGTTAAAACACCTGCGACCACTTCAGCTGCTTTCCCTTCACCACCTGAGGCGCCTAACAAAAGTCTTGTTTTAATGTCTTCGATGGCCAAAGGCAACATGGTCATGATGTTGTTGTAATTTTTTGATGCGGATTCAAACTTATCGTTGAGCTTATCAGCAATGTCTAATTTCTTTGGGTCTCCGTCTTCTAATGCTTCATGTTGATCATACAAATAATGAATTTCTTTACGGGTTTGTCTAATATCATCCATGACTTTTTCAGGACTAATCATATTTGTGACATTTTCAAAATTAAAATCTGCATTTCGTTGACCTGCACCACCTCTTGCATCTAACATGGTCATGATCATTTTTAAAAAATCATTGTCGAGCGTTAACGGAATTTCTGTAATCGTCGCTGGATCCACGCCTTCTGGCTTTTTCAAAGCGTAACTGACACTTTGATCTGTTGCATTGAAAAACGAATAGACGACCGGTGCAAATTTATCCATAAATTCATCAAAGTTTTTCACCAATAACTTGTCGTTGATTTCATTGATCTTTTCATCTTCTAAGCTATCAATGCCTTTAACTTCACCAATCAGCGTAATTAAATCTGGCTTCTCTGGATTGTAACAATGGAAATCCATCGTCCTGTTCGTTTGTTTGATTATTGACATAACATGATCACTCCTAATGGTGTATGAAATTAAATTGCTAAGGGTAAACTATATTCAAAAATGAGATCTACACAGTCTACTGCGAATCTATACGTCAAATCATATCAATTTCTCTCATTTAAATCAACCACTTTGAAGGGTCATTGGTACAAGATGCCAAAAATTGGTATAACATGCACGCAAAAGTCGAGAAACCGATTTTAATTTAAACAAGAAAGCACAAAGATTGACATGAAAGATATTTTTTATCTTTCGATAACCTGCTTTGACCCTTTTTCGAACCCCTTCAAATTCAAAAGATGGGCGATAAAAACGGCGACATGTCAATGATAGAGCTGTCGTCCAATGCTGAAAATGAAATAAAAGACGAATTTTAGGTTGTAATCTGTGCCCATTTCTAGTATAATTGTCTACATAAAACTTCCAACTCTATCATTTACCTAAAATCATAAATCAAGGAGATAACGAATGGATTCATCACAACATTTAACAGATCAACAATGGGATTTAACAGATCGACAATGGGAAAAAATCGACCCGATCATTAACGCGAGGTTAGGTGACTGGGGTGGCGCAAATGCCAATGACAACCGACTTTTTGTTAATGCTTGCTTGTACATCCTCAGAACCAAGTCCCCATGGCACCAGCTACCACCTAAATACGGCAAGTACAAAGCGATTAATCGTCGATTCAATCGCTGGCGTAGCCAGCATATCTGGGACGACGTCCTCGTGATTCTACTCAAGGAACCCGATTATGAATGGCTCATCATTGAACCTGATGAAAATTTAGCAGACGGACAGCTCCCAACGTTCAGTATGGCTTGGTTGAACATGGTAAGCCCATCCAGACCTTTATTTCGACAAATCGAAAAGCAATTTGCCAAGCAATTGACACGTTTTAAATAAGCTTGTCAACTCATGTAGATGCTTTGAATAATATGTCTCAAATTCTATCACAGGCCACAATTAAAGTCAACCGCTTTTAAGAATTTTCTGCTAAAAGTATCAAATTTGTTGCTAAAACGAATTGATTTGTTCCGATTAAGAAGATTAAACGACAATATTCGACAAGAATCCAAATAGGAAAATGCTTAAAAATCGAAATATGTCAAAAGAAGGGAGAATGGTGCTGTACCTTCCTTCTTTTTTTATTGGAGTTGTAAAAAAGCCTGAAATCAAGTATAATATTAGCAATGGGTTACGACGAACGTCGTCGCTATTTGTTCATTTCCTTTGCTTAATTTTAACGAAGGATGGGCCACAAGTCGAGACGTTTAAAGTGAAGATGGAGTGAATGATATGGATATAATTAAAAGAGATGGCAGTAAAGTACCTTTCGATGCTTCAAAAATTTCAGAAGCAATTTTAAAAGCCATGCGCTACGGCAGTGGCATTGTGAATGAAAAAATTGCCCATGAAGTCGCCAAAGAAATTGAACAAGGATACGTAGAATCTGGGCAAACGCCCTCTATTTCTCGCATTGAAGAATCCGTCTTTAGAAAGTTGTCAGAAAGGGACCATAAAGCAACCGCTCGTGCCTATGAAGGGTACCGTGCGATTCAACAGTTTAAACGGCAAGCCAATACGTCGGATGACAGCATTTTAAGCTTGGTCAACTTTGCAAACGAAGATGTCATGGAAGAAAACTCCAATAAAAACCCATTAATTGCTTCGACGCAACGCGACTTGATTGCAGGTGAAGTCTCAAAAGACATCACGCGCAGACTCAAATTACCAGCACGCATTGTACAAGCCCATGATGAAGGGGTTTTGCACTTTCATGACATGGACTATTTCATGCAATCCATTTTCAACTGTTGCTTAATCAACCTTCAAGACATGTTCGATCACGGTACGGTCATTAACAAAAGAATGATTGAAACACCGAAAAGTTTCCAAGTGGCATGTACCGTCATGACTCAAATCATTGCCCAAGTCGCCAGTAGCCAGTACGGGGGACAATCCATCGATATTCGTCATTTGGGTAAGTATTTGCGACTGAGTCGCCAGAAATATCATGCGCTACTTAAAACGACCATTCGCGACGAAACAGAACTGGAGCAAACCATTGAACGACTCACGCAAAAAGAGTTGACCGCTGGCGTTCAAACCATTCAGTATCAAATTAACACACTCATGACAACGAATGGTCAAAGTCCTTTCGTCACGTTATTTTTGAATATGGATACCCAAGATGAATACGCGCCAGAAGTGGCAGCCATTATTGAAGAAATATTGCGTCAACGGATGGTCGGTATTAAAAATGAAAAAGGCATTTATACCACACCTGCTTTTCCGAAACTCGTTTATGTCTTACATGAACACAACTGTTTAGAAGGTGGTGCCTACGATGACTTGACGACGCTTGCGGCTGAGTGCAGTGCCAAACGTCTCTATCCAGACTATATTTCTGCCAAAGAAATGCGCAACATTTACGAAGGTAATGTTTTTGCGCCAATGGGTTGTCGCAGCTTTTTATCGCCATGGAAAGATGATAACGGGCATTATCAATTTGAAGGTCGTTTTAATCAAGGGGTTGTCAGCTTGAATTTGCCACAAATCGGTATCATCGCAGGTGGAGATGAAGGTCGTTTTTGGTCACTCCTCGATAACCGACTCAGCTTATGCTACGAGGCTTTGATGTGTAAACATGACGCTTTAAAAGGCACATTGTCTGATGAATCACCGATTCATTGGCAATACGGTGCCATCGCACGCTTAGCACCCGGTCAAGTCATTGATGACTTATTAACAGGGGGTTATTCAACCATTTCGCTGGGATACATCGGGCTTTATGAATTAACGAAGTTGATGACTGGTGTCTCGCATGTTGAAAAACGCGGTGAAGAATTTGCCATTAAATTGATGAAATACCTTCACACAACTGTTGAAAAATGGAAAGAAGCAACAGGGATTGGATTTGGCTTATACGGCACACCGGCAGAATCACTCTGTTATCGATTTGCCAAAATTGATCTCATGAAATATGGTGAACTTAAAGATGTGACAGATAAAGGCTATTATACGAACAGTTACCATGTAGATGTCCGTGAAAAAATTGATGCCTTTGCTAAATTACAATTTGAAGCACAATTTCAATCCATTTCAACAGGTGGCTGTATTTCTTATATTGAAATTCCCAACATGCTTCACAACATTGATGCATTAAAACAGCTCATTAATTATATTTACCATCACATTCAATATGCGGAATTTAATACCAAATCAGACTGCTGTCATCAATGTGCCTATGAAGGTGAAATCGAAATAACTGATGAATTGACATGGAAATGTCCCAACTGTGGGAACACGGATTTGTCAAAAATGAATGTGATTCGTCGGACTTGTGGTTATTTAGGCGATAACTTCTGGAACCGGGGTAAAACAGCTGAGATTAAAAATCGCGTGTTGCATTTATAGGAGGCCATGTATGAACGACAAGATTTATTTTTCTAAAGTGACAGCAGAAGCGGTCATTCCATCTAAACGAGACGAGGATGGCGCATTTGATATTTATGCATGTTTTGAAGATGACTATTTATTACTTGATCCTCATGAGACAAAACTTGTCCCAACAGGCATTGCATCAGCATTTTCTTCTGACTATGTTGCCATCATCAAAGAACGTGGCTCAACAGGGGTTAAAGGCATGGGACAACGCGCGGGTGTCATCGATTCAGGGTACCGTGGTCAGTGGTTCATTCCCGTGACGAATCACAATGCCCAAACATTGGTCATTGCAAAAAAACATGTGGCGAAGCATTTTGAACAAGCCATCGTGTACCCTTATGAAAAAGCCATTGCCCAATGCTTAATGGTCGTTGTGCCCAAGCTTGACATCGAAGAAATACCTGATGACGAACTGCAAAAAATGGCATCTGAACGCGGCGAAGGTGCATTTGGTTCAACTGGGAAGTAATGCGTGATGACCCGAAAGCAATTAAAAAATCGAAATCAACCTGACATGGCTGACTTCGATTTTTTTACTCTTCAATGCTTCTGATATTTTGTTCTCTTAATGCGTCATACCTCGTTTACCTTCTTTTTTTCTACACTAGATGAACCTATCTATTTAAAAACAGTCGATTAAACGGATACGCCGTCTTGACACTTCCGTCTGGATTTACAATGATCCTTGCATGGGTGCCTGTGTATTCCTTACCATTTGTTAATATCACACGGTGGGGAATGTTAGAAGACAACAAAACCTCATGAGTTCCTTCTCCTTTTTCCTGTGCAACCTTCGCAATGAACGCCG
>WRKJ01000048.1 GCA_009778135.1 Defluviitaleaceae bacterium | reverse complement strand
TGAGGTCGTACGGCTTTTTCTGTTGTAAATAGTATCTTGCATGAAACTTACTTACTAAAAAGTGCGTACTTTCCTTTTTTGAAAAGGGTGTTATACTAGAAGAGTAACTTGTATTTTGATGGGATAGATTAAGATGTGACGGTTGAAAAAACACGAAGAAGGGCAGAAAGTGTCACTTTTTCGAGATGTAAAAAACGTATTTTCAAACATCTTATTTGGAGAAATCAAGAGACAAGCATGAGGTTTTAACAGTTAACGGTAGTAATTGTGAGCAAGTTATGGTAAGATTTAAAGAAGAAAAATTCAGGAGGCGATGAGTGTGGCGTATGAAAAACATTGGGCGAACAATGAAAATCTAAATAACACGGAGCTGGCAAAGCTTGATAAAGATGGATTGAAAATTTTAGAGGATATTCCTGAATATGCAAAAAATGGATTTGACTCCATTCCAAAAGACCAGTGGGATTTATTTAAGTGGGCAGGTCTTTACTTGCAAAAACCAAAAGAAGCCGGTTATTTTATGATGCGCGTCAATGTACCATCAGGCATTTTAACGAGACCGCAAGTCGAAGCGTTAGCCGGTATTGCCCGTGACTACGGTCGTGACGTGATTGACATTACAACGAGACAAGCCATTCAATTTCACTGGCTAACCATTGAACAAATACCAGATATTTTCGACCGTTTGGAAGCAGTTGGTCTTTCAAGTACAGGTGCTTGTGGCGATATTACGCGAAACATTGTTGGAAATCCGATTTCTGGTTTGGATCCGAATGAATTATTTGATACAACAGACATTGTAAAAGCAGTCTATGACTTCTTCCAACGTAATGAAGATTTCTCTAATTTGCCACGAAAGTATAAAGTGTCTATTAGTGCTAATTTAGGGAACGCATCAAATGCTGAAATTAATTGTTTATCATTTACACCTGCAACAAAAGAAATGGAGGGTGAATTGAAAAAAGGCTTCCATGTTAAAGTAGGTGGTGGCTTATCTTCTCGTCCATTTTTAGCACAAACATTAGATGCGTTTGTTTTACCTGAGCAAACCCTTGATGTGGCCATTGCGGTAACGACGATTTTCCGTGACCACGGTTATCGTGATAAGCGTCATCATGCCCGTCTGAAATTTCTTGTGGCAGATTGGGGTAAAGAAAAGTTTTTAGAAAAATTGGTTGAACTCGTCGGACCACTTCCTTCTCAAGGTGATGAGCCAGAAGATGGATGGAATGCCGGTTACTTTTATGGGATTCATGATCAAAAACAAGACGGCCTGAAATTTTTAGGTTTTAATGTTCCTATTGGTCGGATGCATACAGACGAACTGTTTGAGCTTGCAAGAGTCTCAGGTAAATATGGAAATGGTGAAATCAGAACATGTAACTCGCAAAACTTAATTATTCCAAATATTCCTGAAGAAAATGTAGAAGCGCTGCTCTTAGAACCTATTTTTGAGCGTATTACCATTAAACCTAATTCGTTTATTGGCCATGCGGTTACTTGTACAGGAAATGAATACTGTAACTTAGCTCTTGTCGAAACGAAAGAGCGGATGCGCGCTGTTGCTGAAGCGTTAGATAAGCGCATTGAGCTTGATGTACCAGTAAGAATGCACATGGTAGGTTGTCCGAATTCATGCGGTCAACGTCAAATTGCTGATATCGGTTTACAAGGCGTGCTGATGCGTAATGCAGATAAAGAAATGGTCGAAGCTTATGAACTTTATGTCGGTGGGACTTTACATGATGGTGGGAAATTCAATGAAAAGTTGAAAGGCCGTGTACCCGCAGAAAACTTAACGGATGTATTAGAGCAACTGCTTTCTCATTTCAAGTCGAAGAAAAATCAGCATGAAACCTATTTTGATTTTGTGAACCGAATGGGCTTATCAACCATTCAAACGGCATATGATCACATTTTGGAGCAAGTAGGCTAATGACATGGTTGTATCGGTTTGAAATTAAGTTAGCAGATAAAGACATTGTTGCCATTATTAATGCGGTTGATGATCAAGCGGCATTTAAGCATTTAGATGTGGAACTAGAAAAATTTTATTTAAGGATGCCAGAAGTTAAAGAAGTCATTATGCGTGAAAAAAAGCGAACGGGTAAACAAAGTGGCTACATTTTAGATGATGATGAGAAATGGTGGTAAAGTAAGGCGCAAGCCGGATTTCCACTGTTTTTTAAAATGGAAGGAGATACTGATGATCAACTATAACAATAAGAAGTTTGCGCCTATTTCCAACTCAGAAAATGGTGAAGTGTCTGAGTCGACGATTTTTAATTATTATCAGGAAGGCCAGATGTTGTGGGCTGACTATAGCGGTGCTGACATTAAAAAAGGATTTTTGATTGGTGTTGTGAATGATGACGATAGTCTTGATTTTAGTTATCAGCATCTTAATCATAAGATGGAAATTCGAATGGGTAACTGCCATTCAATGCCACAGGTGATGCCAGACGGAAAGCTGCAATTGTATGAAACATGGCAATGGTTAAACGGTGATTGTTCCAAAGGTGAGTCGATGCTCAAAGAAGTGTAAAGAGGGAGTTAAATTGAATATGAACCTTAATAAAAAAGCATTATTAATTGTAAGTTTCGGGGTTTCTAATCAGGAATCACGAGCAGCGACGCTAGATCGTTATGAGGAAGAAGTTAAAGCAGCATTTCCAAATTATGACTTTTTCAAAGCGTATTCTTCAGGACGTGTGATTGCAAACCTTAAGAAACAAAACATCATCATTGACACACCTAAGCAAGCGTTAAATAAAATGGCTGAAGGTGATTATGATGAAGTGATTGTTCAACCCTTTGGACTTATTTGTGGTGAAACGTTTGAACAGTTAGAAAAATTTGTCAATCGTTATGAAACTAAGATCAGATCAATCAAGTTGTTAAATCCGATGCTCCATCCAGCGGTTGACTATGAAAAAGTGGCAACATTCGTTACCAAAGAAGTTGAAGGACAACAAGCTGATGACGCAGTTGTCTTTGTTGGTCACGGCACATACACGGATGGACAGCAAGCATATGTTGATTTAGCAGCTGCCTTTGAAAAAAGTGATGTGAATGCGTTTATGGGTACCATTAAAAATGATTTAACCATTGAAAAAGTAAGCGAGAAATTACAAGCAAGTGGGATTAAGAACATCCAATTGCGCCCGTTTTTATTGACATCAGGTTATCATGTTTTAGAAGATATTGAAGACCTGTGGGCAAAAGGACTTGAAGCAAAAGGGTATCACGTGCAAGTGGATAGCAAAGCGCTAGGAGAATTTCCTGGTGTGCGCCAATATTTTATTGATCAAATTCATGCAGAAATGACGGGGTAAGAGATGAAAATTCGAATTGGGACGCGCGGAAGTCACTTGGCCCTTGTGCAAACAAATTGGGTCGCCAACCTGTTAAAAAAGCATCATCCAACACTTGAATGTGAGATTAACATCATCAAAACCAAAGGAGATCTCATTCAAGACGTGAGCCTTGAAAAAATAGGTGACAAAGGACTTTTTGTCAAAGAGATTGAACAACAGCTGTTAGATGGAGAAATTGACTTGGCTGTTCATAGTATGAAGGATATGCCAAGCATGTTGCCAGTTGGTTTAAAGCTTGCAGCAAGTCCAAAGCGAGCAGATCCACGAGATGTGTTGATTTTACGGTCACCTTATCACTGTTTAGCGGATCTACCACTTGGTGCAACCATTGGAACGGGAAGTAAGCGTCGGTCATATCAGCTTCAAGCATTGCGTCCTGATTTAAAGGTTGTCCCTGTTCGAGGGAATATTGAAACACGGATGGCAAAAATTGAAACTGAACACTTAGATGGCATTGTTCTTGCAGCCGCCGGTATGATCAGAGGGGGTTATGAAGATCAGATCACGGCGTATTTATCTGAACAAACTGTTGTCCCTGCGCCTGCTCAAGGTGTTTTGGCACTTGAAATAAGGGAAGCAGATTTGAAAATGGCTGAGTTGTTACAAATCATCGCTGACGAAGAAACTGAAGTCCAAATAGCAGCAGAACGTGGCTTTTTAAAAGGGGTTGAAGGCACCTGTCACCAACCCATTGGCGCTTACTGCTTTGTAACAGGTGATACGTTTAAACTGACGGGGCTTTTTGGTGATGAATTAAACGGAGAAGTGATCCAAAGAACCGTATCAGGAAGTAAAGAAGCTGCCCATCAAATTGGTTTTGAGTTGGGCATCAGCTTACGAAATGAGGTGAAGGCGCGTCATGGCCGGTAAAGTTTATTTAATTGGTGCAGGTCCTGGAGATCCGAAACTACTCACTGTAAAAGGCTTGGAATGTTTAAAACAAGCAGATGTTTTGATTTATGACCGTTTAGCCAATCCCATGTATTTAAAAGAGGTTCGACCAACATGTGAGCTGATTTATGTGGGGAAAGCATCCAGTGATCACACGTTATCTCAAGCAGACATTAATGAATTAATCCTTCAAAAAGCACGCGATGGGAAACAAGTGGTTCGCTTAAAAGGCGGAGACCCCTATGTATTCGGTCGTGGCGGAGAAGAAGGAGAGATGCTTGCTCGGCATGATGTTGCTTTTGAAGTGGTACCGGGTATTTCTTCAGCCATTGGCGGATTGGCTTATGCAGGGATTCCCATTACACATCGCGATCATGCTTCCTCTTTTCATGTCGTTACGGCGCATTTAAAAGACGATACAGGGCCTGATTGGGACGTTTTAGCGAAATTAGAAGGCACCCTTGTTTTTTTAATGGGTGCCCAGCGGTCGAAGTTGATTAGCCAAGCGTTAATTCAAGCTGGGAAATCAAAAACAACCCCAGTCGCTTTCATTACGCATGCGACAACGCCTAAACAGCAAGTGACCGTCACAACGCTTGATGACATGGCAGGGATTGAAGTTAAACCACCGACGCTTATTGTCGTTGGCACTGTTGTAACGTTGCGAGATACGTTGAATTTCTTTGAACAAAAGCCTCTGTTTGGCAAAAGCATTGTGGTGACGCGTGCAAGTAAGCAAAATAGGACGCTCATTGAAAAGATCACAGATCGAGGCGGGCAAGTGATTGAAGCCCCGACCATTGAAGTGATACCTGTTGCTGATCAGCGTGAACTTGAACAAGAAATGAAGCAGTTAGGCAACTATCAATACGTCATCTTTACGAGTATGAATACAGTTGATATTTTCTTTCAGAACTTAGATGAATGGGGATATGATGCGCGGGCTTTAGCTGGGGTGAAAGTTGTGGCCATTGGGAAGCAAACAGCAGCCGGGCTTAAAGAAAAAGGTGTTAAAGCAGACTTTATCCCAACCCTTGCAACTCAAGAAGGCTTGGTTGAACTGCTAAATCCGCTGTTAACATCGACAGACCGGATCCTGCTGCCAAAAGCTAAAAAAACACGTCCGCTTTTAACAGATCAGTTAAAGGCTCACGTTACAGAAGTTATTCTTTATGAACTGCGCTTAGATATAAGTGGAAAAGAACAGCTCATCAACTGCTTAACGGAACAAACTGTTGATTATATGACTTTTTCCAGTGCGCGGACAGTCGAGCATTTGATCGAAACCGTTGGCGTCGGGAAACGACATCTGCTAAAGCCTGTTAAACTGGTTTCAATTGGGCCCATCACGACGAAGGCCCTTGAACAAGCAGGTCTGACCGTTTATAAAGAAGCAAAAGAACCGCTTATTGATGCCATGATTGAAGTTTTGGAGGAGAATTAGCATGCGACACAGACCACGCAGATTAAGAAGAACAGCAGCCATTCGCAACTTGGTACGTGAAACAAGACTTCACGTTAGTGAGCTCATCTATCCACTTTTTATTGTAGAAGGGCATCAGATTAAAAAAGAAATGCCTACACTGCCAGGGGTTTATCAATTATCCATTGACCAGTTAGCTAAAGAAGTGCAGGAACTCCAAGCTTTAAACATTGAACATGTGCTTTTATTCGGGGTTTTAGAAGCCGACGAAAAAGATGCCCATGGATCTGCAGCTTATCAGCCAGAAGGCTTGGTTCAACGTGCGATTCGAGCGATCAAGATGCAAGCTTTAGACATGAATGTCATCACCGATGTGTGCCTTTGTGAGTATACCAGCCATGGACATTGTGGTGTTTTAACAGATGAGCAAGCCATTGACAATGATGCTTCGCTAGAAATCCTTGCTAAGATTGCAGTCAGCCATGCACGTGCAGGGGCAGACATCATTGCACCATCAGATATGATGGATGGTCGAATCGGTCACTTGCGTCAAGCATTAGACGCTTCAGGATATGCTGAGATAGCCATGATGTCTTATAGTGTTAAATACGCTTCAAATTTCTACGGTCCTTTTCGTGAAGCAGCCAAATGTGCACCGAGCTCTGGCGACCGGAAAACCTATCAAATGGATTATGCGAATGGTGCAGAAAGTTTAAAAGAAGCCCAACTAGACATAGACGAAGGTGCGGATTTCTTGATGGTTAAACCAGCCCTCAGTTATTTAGACATCATTTACCGTGTGAAAGAAAAAACAGCGATGCCATTAGTCGCCTATCATACGAGTGGTGAATACGCCATGTTGAAAATGGCCATCAAAGAAGGGATTCTTGCAGAAGATGCCATGATGGAGACGATCATTTCGATTAAAAGGGCAGGGGCAGATCGCATTATTACTTACTTAGCGAAGGAACTGGCCAGAAAATTGCAGACATAAGGAGTACGATGCGGCATGTATTATCCCATTCATTTGGATTTAAGCCAGTTCAAAGTGACCCTCATTGGCGGTGGCAAGATTGCTTTTAGAAAGTGTCAATTCTTCATTGAACTGGGTAAACCTGTTACGGTGGTTGCAAAAACGTTTATTCCTGAATTTATGGCATGTGGGAATAAGGTCACTTTGATTCAAGCGGCGTACGAGCCAAGACACATCGCAGACAGTCAGTTGATTATTGCAGCAACAGATGATCGACGTCTTAACGAAGAAATTGGTGATTACTGTCGAAGCCAAAAGAAGTTAGTGAATGTTGCCAGTGATAAGCAGCAGTCCAATTTTATTATTCCGAGTCAAATAAAAAGCGGCGATTTGCTGTTTAGTGTTTCTACCAGTGGAAAACATCCACGATTAACGAAGAAAATCAAAGGTGAGTTAAAAAAGTTATACCCACCGATATACATTGAAGATCACGAATAGGAGATGAATCACCATGGAAATTGGCGTCATCGGACTTCATCATCACAGTGCACCCATTGACATTAGAGAACAAGTGGCTTTTACTGAAAGTCAAAAAATCACGGCAAGTAGTAAGCTACTTGATCAAGGCATCTCAGAAGTGGTTATTCTTTCAACTTGTAATCGAAGTGAAATTTACTTTTATGGTGAAAAGATGTGTGATCAGCAGGACATGTTGATCGATTTTTTTCGTGATTTCTCACAAATGTCAGGTATTGAAACTTATTTATATGTTAAAAGTGGTGATGAAGCAATCAGCCATTTGTTTCATGTAAGTGCAGGGCTTGATTCCCTTGTATTGGGTGAAGATCAAATTTTAGGCCAGGTTAAAACAGCACATGAAACAGCATTAGAGTTAGGATCAAGTAAAAAAGTGCTTAACCGACTGTTTCAAACAGCCATTGAAGCCGCTAAAGAAATCAAGACAACGACCAGAATATCTGAACAACCCTTATCGATCAGTTCAATTGCAATTCAATATTTGAAAGAAAAAATGGGGTCTTTCAAAGGTAAAAATGTGATGGTGATTGGAACAGGTGAGATGAGTCGTTTGGCGCTCAAATATTTGGCATTGGAAGAGGTAGGTGACCTTTATCTTGCCAGTCGTAACCATGAGCAGAAAACGGCTTTAATTGCGCCTTTTCCTCAAGGTCAGCTGATCGATTATGATGCGAGATATCACTATTTTAATCGAGTAGATCTTGTTTTAAGTGCGACTGCTTCACCGCATTTGGTTATTAAAAGTAAGGATGTGCCCACGTTAGAAAAAGAAGTGACGTTACTTGATTTAGCGTTACCGAGAGACATTGATCCACAACTGGCAGCTGATGACCAAGTCACGTTGTACAATTTGGATCAATTACAAGCCATTCGCGAGCAAAATGAAAGTAAGCGAAACGACCTTTCCCAAATAGCCGGTCATATGATCGATGAGCATGTTACAGCTTTTTTAGCTTGGTTTTCACGCATTGAAGTGGATGCGACCATTGCAGCGTTAAATGAAAAATGCGATGTGATTAAAGACGCATCCATCGACTTTTTGGCTAAGAAGATGGCATTGACTGAAAAAGAAGAAAAATTAATGAATTCTGTGATGCAAAGTGCTTTAAAACGTCTCATTCGAGAACCGATTTTAAATCTTAAACAGCTCACTGATGAACAAGAACAAAAAACGTACATTCAAGTGACTAAAAACTTGTTTAATCTTAACGTATAAAAAAGGAGTAAGGCAGCGATGAAACATGAAAAATCAGCAAAGCTATATCAAGAAGCATGCCAGTATATCCCAGGAGGTGTTAACAGTCCTGTTCGCGCTTTCAAATCAGTCGGTTTAGCGCCGATTTTTGTTTCTCATGCACATGGCAGTCGGATTGAAGATATAGATGGCAATTCGTATCTTGATTATATTTGTTCTTGGGGACCGCTCATGTTTGGACACAGTCCTGAATTTTTAACAGAAGGCTTACTTGAAGTGGTTCAAAAAGGAACCAGTTATGGGATGTCGACACCGATTGAAGTTGAAGTGGCGAAACTGATTGTTCAGGCACACCCAGCAGTCAAACAAGTTCGGATGGTTAATTCTGGAACAGAAGCAACCATGAGTGCTTTGCGCGTGGCAAAAGGCTATACAGGCAGAAATAAAATTTTGAAATTTGAAGGTTGTTATCATGGGCATTCAGATGCGTTGCTTGTTAAATCAGGGTCGGCTACGTTGACTTATGGTGTTCCGACTAGTTTAGGGGTTGCGACTGATGTGATTAAAGATACGTTAGTTGGGACTTATAATGACGTTGAAGGCCTTCAGCAAGTGTTTGAACAACATGGTAACGAATTAGCTGCAGTGATTGTTGAACCTGTTGCAGGAAATATGGGCGTCATTTCAGCAACGAAAACTTTCTTGGAAGAAATGCGCAGGCTTTGTACAGAATTTGGAACCGTTTTGATTTTTGATGAAGTGATTACGGGGTTTAGAATCGGTTATCAAAGTGCAGCCGGGTATTTTGGTGTTACGCCTGACATGGCTTGTTTTGGAAAGATTATTGGTGCTGGGTTACCGGTGGGTGCTTATGGTGGCAAAGCGGAAATCATGGCACTTGTTTCACCTGTGGGTCCGGTTTATCAAGCTGGGACTTTATCAGGAAATCCGTTGGCGATGCACATGGGGAAAAAGAATTTAGAAATGTTAAGAGACAATCGGATCATTTATGAGGAGCTTGAACAAAAAGGAAAAAAATTAGCAACGGGTCTTAGAGAAAGTATCAAAGCACTTGATCTGGGTTATACGGTTAATCAAGTTGGTTCATTGGTCACCTTATTTTTTGCAAAAGGTCCCATTGAAAATCATGATGATGTGATGAAAGCCGACATGGAAGCTTTTAATCGTTACTTCACTGCTTTGCTTAATCAAGGGATTTTAATTCCACCGACGCAATTTGAAGCCATGTTTTTATCACAGGCACATACAGATGAAGACATTGAATTGACGATTAAAGCTTGTCACAAAGCGTTGGAAGAAGCAACACGAAAGAAATAGACCTTTTTACAACGCCCAGTTAATGGGTGGCATGCCTTTACTTATCAAATGGGTATTCGTTTTTGAAAAAGGCTTGCTACCAAAAAAACCACGATGAGCAGAAAGCGGAGAAGGATGAGGTGATTTGATGATCAGATGTTTCGTTGTGTTAATCAGTTTGATTTTCTTCTGTGCATGTGCGCCCCAAAGAACGAAGACGAGGTTTTCTTTGTTATTGTTGAGACAGCTTAAAATTTCATCTGTAAAGGTCTCCCAACCGAGGTTAGCATGTGACATCGGACTTCCACTTAGAACAGTTAATGTCGTATTTAAAAGGAGCACACCTTGCTTTGCCCAAGGGGTTAAATCTGTCTGATTAGGTCGTGTGATGTTTAGATCATCACTAAGTTCTTTAAAAATATTAAGCAGTGATGGTGGTATTTTAACCCCATTTGGCACAGAAAAGGAAAGACCATGTGCTTGACCAGGACCGTGATAAGGGTCTTGTCCCAAAATGACGACTTTAACCGCTTCAAAAGGGGTTAGCTCCAATGCTTTTAAAATATCTGTGTGCTTGGGATATACCGTTCGTGAATTGTAATCATTTAACAAGTGTTGCTTGAGTTGATGCATATATGGCTTTGCTGCTTCTGTCTCGATTAACTTTTTCCAACCTGATGACGTCATCATGTGACACAACCTTTCAAAATAGGACGATATCTGCTATAATCATACCACAGATTGCATTAAAGTCAAATCGTGATCATGCTGAAATGGATCGCTGATTAGCAGCCTTTGTCTTGTTCCCGCTCCCATTCACTGCGTAAACGTGATGATTCCTTATTATATATCGTAACTGCAATAGTTTGTAGTTACACCCGAGTTTTGCATATGAGAGAAGCAAAAAACCTCCAAAAGCATTGTTGTTGTTAGCTTTTAGCTGTTTTTAAGTGACTTGAAAAATGTACGACACCACTTGTTTGCGTACTTAGTTACCTTTTCAGATTTCACATAAGCATGCTCCCAATCAATACTAAACCTGCGATTTAAGGAAATCATATCGTCGTTTGCTTGAACTTGACTATAGCCTTTACCAAGCTCGAAGGAAAGGGCTAAGTGGTTTTTTCTCGCCTGTTTCTTTATCAAGTTCAAACATTTCTCTTAATTTTTGTCTAATTTACTGTTGACATTCCATGAGTTGAAGATAAGGACTATAGAGAAAGACGGACGTATTGTAAATCAATACGCAGTCGAGCAAGTAAATTCCTATGGATTTGAAAAGGGGAAACGAAATTGTGCTTAATAGTAGTAGAAGAATTGGTAAAGGGAAGAAAGATGTCATTCACAAAAATCAGCAGTCGCTACCATTAACAGATAATGAAGAATAAAATAGCAGGGATATTGATATACATGGACGATAAAATATATTTTGAAGTTTTGGATAATATAAAATCCGAAATAAACTCGGCTCAGAGTAAAGCAATTATGAGTGCAAACGAGCAGATGATAAAGGCTTATTTTAATATTGGTCAAAAACTTATTGAAAACGATAAGTGGGGAACTAAATTCATTAAAACGTTAGCCCTAGATTTGAAGTTAAGCTTTCCAAAAATCAAAGGTTTATCTTATACAAATTTACGATATATGAAAAGATTTGCGAAAACTTATACCGATATTGAAATTTGCCAACAGGCTGTTGGCAAATTAGCTTGGCGTTCAAATGTCATGCTTTTAGAAAAGTTAAAAACAAATGAAGAACGATTTTGGTACGCAAATAAAGCATTAGAGAATAATTGGTCTAGTACTGTTTTAGAACATCAAATTGCAACTAAGCTAATCAACCGACAAGGCGAGAAGACAAAAAAGTGACTAACTATTTAGAGAATTTAGATGACAAATTCAATGAACGAGTGCAAGAAGTTTTCAAAGACCCCTATCTTTTTGATTTTATGACCTATCAAGAAGATATTATCGAAAAGCAAGTCGAAGATAGTTTGGTTGCAAATGTTACAAAGTTACTAATGGAGCTTGGAAAAGGATTTGCATTTGTTGGTAGACAACACAAACTAATAGTTGGAAGCGAAGAATTTTTTATTGATTTACTATTTTACAATATAGATTTAAGTTGCTATGTTGTGATTGAACTCAAGACGAAAAAATTTAAACCCGAATATACTGGGAAACTATCCTTTTATTTATCCGCAGTCGATGGATTATTAAAAAAGGAAACCGATAATCCAACCATTGGAATTTTGCTAACTCGTGGAAAAGATAGTTTGGTAGCAGAGTTTGCGTTAAAGCAAACTGGAGCTCCGATTGGTGTTGCTGATTATAAATTTATGAATGAAATTCCTGAATATTTAGGTGAAATATTGCCATCTATTGAAGAAATTGAAAAACATCTTATTGACCGGATAACTGATGATGGGAGCAATGAAGATGAAGATTAATCTTGAAGCATATAAGAATCGATAGTGTAAAATAAACTGTGTAAATAACTAACGAAAATCCGTACTATTCAAATGCTCCTTAGCACTCGAATAGTACGGATTTTGCTTTATGTAAATGTGCATAGTCTAATGATTTTAAAGCTCCAAGCTATCAGAAAAACAAGCTCTTATTATATCATAAATTTACATCAACTACTTCAAAGCATGTCCAAACTAAAAGCATGTCTTCTGAAAATGCTTTGCCATATTCGGCAAGTTCAGTCGTGAAAAATTTGACATGGCCATCCCACCAATAGTCATAACTACCTGCTTCTGCTATCGCCATTTCTTCAGTAACTTCATTCATTGGCATGATTTGGATTTTAGTATTCCTAATGATTGCCACTGGCGCATCTTTACTGTTTAAAACAATTGTATAATCGTCAACTTCAGGTAATGGCTCATTCTCTAATTCATAAAGCAAGTGAGCAGAACAAGTCGCTATTTTCTTTCCCTCAATAATTTGCTCAGCTAACTCATCAGCTAGTGGCGTATAGTCCCAACCGAACTGCTCAGCAATCACGTTCTTAGGGGCTACTTCTTCTTGCCAAAATTCGTTCCAATATTTTAATGTTTGTTCATTCATTTCTCATTCACTCTCATTTCTTTTGTGGTCGGAGGTCTTTTTTTATATCTCTTGCTTATGTCATACGTCTATCATACTGTACCTGGTATGTCAAAAACTTTTTGACTTATTTTTAAAATAATTTTCAAGCAGTGCGATGACAAGTGAATTTAAGCTTTGAAAATCTCCTTCTTGAAAGTGTGTTAACTTTTCAATTAATTCAGAGTCTCTACGCACTCTAAGCTTGTACTCTTTATAATTTTTCTTGTTGTATCTGTCTTTTACAACACTGCTCGTTGTTGTTTTACGCTTTGTTGCGTCGATTTTAATCACCAACCTTTTGTCAGAAGACTAGTGCATCACAACATAAGTAACCACGCCTATTCATGCGTCTCATTTCCAACAACGACTGCGTCAACTCGTCCTAACGTACCGAGATTGGTACGAGTCGTCCTCGTTTCCTTGTATTTGAAAATGATACACGCCAATATGCGCTATTACTTACATTTTGCTGCACTAGAACAAGCGTCCTAATCTTCTAATGCTTTTTGAATATCTTCAATCCTTTGATTGAGCAGCAAGTGGGTTATTCTTGCTTTTTCGCTGTCCAAAACATCTTTGAAAGTGTCTTGGATGAGTTCAAGTAGTCTCAGCTCACGCCTCAGTTCATCTTTTTTCTGCAAATCTGTTGGCATTTTTTCCACCACCTTTTGGGTATAGGTATATCATACAATACTGTACCCAGTATGTAAATAGTTTTTGAAAAAATAAATTAAACGTTTATGATCGGAATCCTTAAAGCTTTGGCAATGGCGCTGTGCACACCGAGCGTATTGATGACATTTGACGCTTATATGAACGAGTAGATGTGAAAATTTACATTAAAACCAGTTGGTATGATTTTCAACTGGTTTTTTTGGTGAAAATCATGTATAATATAAGGAAAAGAAGCGATGTGAAGAGGTGACGCATGATGAAAGTAATCTTATTAGAAGATGTGAAAGGTAAAGGGAGAAAAGGTGAAGTTAAAGAATTTCCAACTGGGTATGCGAATTTCTTATTGAAAAACAAAAAAGGCATGGAGGCAACGCCTGGCAATTTAGCGAAAATGGATCGAGAAAAGAAAGAGAATCAGGCACTGGCTGCAACGATGCTAGAGGATGCGCAAGCATTTAAAGCCAATATTGAACAGCTTGAAGTGGTGATTAAAGTGAAGACGGGAGATCGTGGACGTGTCTTTGGCTCTGTCAGCACAAAAGGCATTGCAGAAGCGTTTAAGTCGCAACATAACATCACCCTTGATAAGCGTAAGATGGAGCTTGCAGCAGATGTGAAAGGCTTAGGTGTGGTGAAAGTACCCATTGCCATTCATCCAGAAGTAAAAGCGACGTTAACAGTCAAGGTAGAGGCACAGTAGCATGGACTTTGGCACAACGAGACATTTACCTCATAACACAGAAGCGGAGCAAGCCGTCTTGGGTGCAATGATGCGAGGTGCTGAGCAACTTGAAGACATTAAAATTCGGTTAAAAGCTCAGGATTTTCATCATGTTCAACATCAGTTGATGTATGAAGCGATGTTGTCATTGGTTGACCGACAGATGGCAGTCGATTCCACGACTTTAACGGCTCATCTTTATGATTACGGTCGTTTAGAAGAAATTGGAGGAGCCCCTTATATTCTGGCTGTGTTTGAGAGTGTGACAACCCTTGCGCATACAGAACACTATGTGAATCTGGTGTTGGAAAAATCGACGGCACGCAAAGTCATTGAACGGGCACAACTTTTAATTGAACAAGGATATAATCCTGATATGCCCATTGATCAACTCCTTGAAGAAGCTAAACGGCATTTTTCAAGTCTTGAAGGTGATGCACAAAATGAAGATTTTCGAACCCTTGCTGATGTTTTAAAAGATTATATTGCAAATCTTGAGCGATTGTCTCAGCAAACGGGTGAAATCACAGGTTTACACACAGGTTTTGATGCGTTTGACAAAAAGACTGCAGGGTTACAAAACGGGAGTTTGGTCATTGTTGCAGCGAGGCCTGCCATGGGTAAAACAGTCTTTGCGATTAACATTGCCGTTAATGCAGCGCGCTTAAATCGGATCAATGTTGCGATTTTTAACTTAGAGATGGGCGCTGAAGAAGTGGTTGGGAGAATTCTTAGTTCAGAAGGTCGGATTGACTTTTCAAAATTAAAAACAGGTACATTAGATGCTGATGATTGGCGTTCTCTTAAAATTGCAACGGATTCGTTAAGCCAAGTTGGTGTGTTTTTGGATGATACGTCTCGTAAAGTCACCCAAATCATTGCGAAATGTCGTGTCCTTCATCGTCAACAAGGTCTGGGACTCATCGTGATTGATTATTTGCAGTTAATGGAAGGAAGTCGTGGTGCTGGTGGTAATCGTCAGTTGGAAATTTCAGAAATGTCACGCGCATTAAAATTGTTGGCGCGTGAGTTAAATGTGCCCATTGTTGCCGTTGCACAATTGTCTCGGAGTGTTGAATCCCGTGAAGATAAGCGCCCCATTATGTCTGACTTGCGTGAATCAGGAAGCATCGAGCAAGATGCTGATATCGTGACATTTTTGCTCAGAGAAGATTATTATCGTCCGCCAGAGGAACCCAAAGATAATATGGTTGAAGTGATTTTTGCGAAGCATCGAAGTGGCGCTACGGGTTCAATTAAGTTGGGATTTAGAGGAGAGAATGCCCGGTTTGAGAACGTGGTATATGTATCAGAAGGTCGTGTTCCAGCGGGATAGGATGTGTCGATTAAATGAAAAATAAAAAACCTGATAAAGATGGCTGGGACTTTGTAATGTGGGGGATATGTTTAGGTCTGACAATAGGTATATTGTGGAGCATGCTGTTTCATACTGATATGGCGATGTCTATTTCAATGGGGTTAGCCCTTGGCGTTTCCATTGGTTTTTTGTTAGATTAGGAGGAGTAACAACAATGTTTGAAAGATTAGACGTGATGGAAGCACGTTATGAAAAAATTAATGACTTAATGAGTGATCCTGAAATTGTGACGGATATTAAAAAATTAACAGCATTATCAAAAGAGCAGCGTGGCTTAGCAGAAGTGGTCGATGTATATCGTGCGTATAAAGACATACAGACACAGCTAAGTGATTTAACTGAAATGCTTGAAGAAGAAGATGCTGAGATTAAAGAAATGGCTGAACTTGAACTTGAAGCGTTAAAGCCTAAGCTACCTCAGCTTGAAGATCAACTACAGATTTTATTAATTCCAAAAGATCCCAATGATGAGAAAAATGTGATCGTTGAAATCCGCGGTGCGGCCGGTGGTGATGAAGCCAATATTTTTGCCTTGGATTTATACCGAATGTATACAAAATATGCAGAATTAAAAGGCTGGAAAGTTGAATTGATGAATGCTGATTATTCAGAAGGTGGCGGTGTTAGTCAAGTTGAATTTATGATGTCAGGAGAAGCTGTTTATTCACATATGAAGTATGAATCAGGTGCTCATCGTGTTCAACGTGTACCCGCCACTGAGTCCCAAGGTCGTATTCACACGTCA
>WRKJ01000047.1 GCA_009778135.1 Defluviitaleaceae bacterium | reverse complement strand
CAGCCTCTCTCTGTAATGGTATTATACTAGGAATACCACCAGGAGCTAATTATATAGCACATTCATATTCATAAGATTATGAATTTACGTGCGCACTGGAAAAAAGTAATAACGCCTTTGTCCTCGCAAGATACAGGCGTTATTACTTCGTTTACTGAGAAGCTGCGTGACAATCTCGTAGCTCTTTTTTATTGTGCGTCAATTATATCACGTTGATACCTGTTTGTAAATAATTTTAATGATTTGCACTTATCAACTTTTTACTAATCTTAAATTAGGGCGAAGTTCAATCACATTTTCAAAGTTTTCATTAATCTTAACGTTGAGCATTTTTTCTAGCTCATCAATTGGTAAGCTAAATGAATGATTTAAAATATTTTCAGCAACAACACTGTTATTCAAAATCATTTCATAAACTTTTTTGAATAAAGTAGGTCGTTCTATTGGTAAATGGTTATCTAACGGTTCAATTGTTCGCCATTTATTCCAAGATATTTTTTTATTTAAATATAGCTTTTGGTCTTCAGTTAAAAGACCTAGCTGATGAGTTTTGTAAATCATTGCCTGAATAGACACTTTCCAGTGACTTTTTAAATCTACAAAAAACTCTAATGATGTTGATAATAAGCTCCTCATAAACGCCTCATCAGGCAAAAGAAAATGTGAAGCAAATAAATTAGCTTGCCTTTCTAACTCTTTGTGTTCTTTAGTCGAAAGTTCATAGATGTTTTCTATTCCATTATGCAAAATTAAATGACCTAGCTCATGAGAAATATTAAATCGTCTTCTAACTAAAGATTCATGATTATCTGTAAGCATAATGAACGGTCTATCAACGATCCAACGCGAAACTGCGTCCAATTTCTTATCTGACATATTAGCTTCGACAATAATAATTCCATTTATTTCAGCAATGGATATGAGTTTACCAATCGGTGATTCACCATCAATTCCCCATAATGCTCTTAATTCAAGTGCTTTTTGCATAATTGTATCATCAGTTATGTCATCTAAAGGAAAATCTATCAATTCAGGTAACTTCACATCGGGAAAATTGACATACTTAGATAATTTATCATAAATCATTTTAGCATAAGCGAGTCTTTCTTTTTGCATATCACGAACCCTTTTCGTCGCAGAGCTTTGACTTCTAAAGTAAGTCGCACTATAGTTCAATTCGGGGGTTTTATCCGAAAAAAAACTTCTTGGGAATTTCAAAACAGATACCATTTTCAAAATATTCTCCGCTTTAGGCACTGTTTTTCCCGATTCGTAATTAGAAATCATTTGTCTCGAAACACCAATTGATTCGGCTAAATCTTTCATGGTCATTCCTCGAGAAATTCTAGCAGATGTTAATTGCTTTGGATTAAATAACTTCAGATTCTCCATTTTCTCCGCTCTTTTCTATTAATCTTTTTGCTTCTTGCGTGAAGCTTAAATTAAGGTCGTTTACAATTTCATCCTTATTAACAATTAAAGCTGGTACTTTTGTAATATCTAACAGGCTAATCCATCCTGAAGCGTCTTCTTTAGGCAAACCTAAATTAATAAATTCAAGCTTATGATCACTCCCACCATAGGTTATAATCATATACGGAGGATTATTTTTATCATATTTTTCATTAATATCCTCTGGATTAGAAAAAAGATTCATTTGACGATTTTTCAAACTGTTGTATGTTCTATTTTTTGCCGGTCAATGTTGCTCCAAAATCCCATTACTCATAAATTTCCTCCAAAATGATATTATCTGTTTTGAATCCGTGTTAACATTTTACCATTTTATTAAAAAAAAGTCAACACCTAGGTGAGGACATTTGGACCGAATCCCAGTTTAACGGTTCTGCCAAGAATAGATATACAGCTCAATTCACTCAGTTAAAAAGCCTTAAATAGACATAAAGTAAGCAGAAAATAAATCAGATAACACAAAAGGTTTTATCTTTCGTTACGCCTCATGATAACCTATCCATCAATTGATCTGAGATGATCATGAATTGCTCAGGCATAAGGGCATCGTCATAGATGTCGTTTAACGCCTTTTTATAAGTGTGAGCATTTTTCATTGCGGTTAAAGCCAATGTCATTTGCTTCGTGTATTTGCTTTCAATCTCTTCTAAAATAAAAGCACATCGCTGGTTGGTGCCTGTTTTAATAAAAGCATCAGTGTCTACGACCTCGTCAGTGAGAAAAGAAGGCACTTGATTATCAGGTTCTGTGGCATTCAACAAACAAAAGCTCAATTCAGGAACGATCACCATGTTCAACGTGTTAGGGTCAAAAGAAGAAGGATAAAGATCCACATCATAACCTTTTGTCATCGCTTGGTTAGCGATGGCTTTTATTAAAGTCGACTTTCCTGAACCAGGCGGTCCTTTAATCAAATAGCGTTTTAAACCAGTGGTTAACTCAGGAATGAAATCACATGCGCCATCAAGTGTGTATGTATCTGAAAAACGCTTTAATAGGCGAGGACCTTCACTGTGAGGTGGAATTTTCGTCTCAAAAAGTCGTGTTATAAACTGGGCTTGAAACTGATGAGCTTGATCAACATGCATCCGATCTCGATAAATGTTTCCCCATTCATGGCGAATATGAAGGGCTGCATTGAAATGCATGGTCATTTTCTGATAAAAGGGGTCAACGATTAATTCAAGTTCTGCAAGGTCATCTTGTTTTTCCTTGATGGTCGACTTGTCATAAAGAGGCGCCAAGTCAATGACTTTGGCATCAGTGATGATGCTTTTTCCACTGGTAAAAGCAGTGCTTAACTCACGAATCACAATGCCAGCTAATAAATCGGGATTCAAAATAGCATAGATGTATTCTGGTTTTAACTGTCGTGACAAAAGTGCGCAAGCCAGTTGTTCAAGCACGTTGTGAACCCCTTGTTCAGTGGGGCTTTTAAGATGAAAAATATGAAGAATACCCATTAAATTTTCATTTTGTAAGTTGACATAACCGACTGCTGAGTGGGCATCTGTGAAATATTTGACTGTCATGGCATATGCTCCTCTTTTTAGCCGAATAAACTGAATCTAGCGCATCACAACATAAGTAACCACGCCTATTCATGCGTCTCATTTCCAACGACTGCGTCAACTCGTCCTTGCGTACCGACATTGGTACGAGTCGTCCTCGTTTCCTTGTATTTGAAAATGATACACGCCAATATGCGCTATTACTTACGTTTTGCTGCACTAGTGCTGCACTAGTAATGAAGTATATGTAAAAAGCGGACGAGATGTGATAATTTTTTTAAATTGAGCCATCTTATATAAGAGGTGGTTTCATGAAACGAAAGCTTTTACGACTTGTCATCGCCATGGTGTCTTTCATCTGGATTCTCATTGGGACAGGATTCAATTATTTAAGGCGAATGCCTGCACCTGATGTGTTTCTTAATACGTATGTGGTTTTTTATGACATTCATGGTGAACCTTTTTTAGAAGAAGTGATTCCCAATCGCCGTCAATTCGCACCACTTGATGAGATTTCTTCTTATGTGATTGATGGCTTCATTGCCACAGAAGATCGGAATTTTTGGGAACATCATGGCTTTTATTACCCGAGCATCTTGCGTTCTGTCATTGCGAATGTACGAGCCGGTGATCATGTCCAAGGTGGTTCAACCATCACCCAACAATATGCCCGCAATTTAATGGTTGATTTTGAGCGGACGGTTGCGCGTAAGTTGCGAGAAGCGGCCTATACCATTCGTTTGGAAGAGTCTCATGATAAAGCAGGGATTTTGGAAGGTTATTTGAATACGATCAACTTCGGTCACGGGGTTTACGGTATTGGAGATGCTGCACAGTTTTACTTCGGTGTCGACGCTTATGACTTGACATTGGCTCAAGCGAGTATTTTAGTGGGCATTCCAAAAGGACCGTCTGTTTATTCACCGCTTAATCATTACGAGAATGCCAGAGAACGTCAGCTGGTTGTGCTTGATGCCATGGTTGAAACTGAAAAAATTAACGCTTTTGAAAAGGAAGCTGCTTTAGCGAAAACACTCACTTTTATTGGTAGAAGGCCTGTTGACGCCAGCATTAATTATTATTTTGTAGATGCTGTGTTGCGCGAAGCGGAGCAACTTTTGGATGAAACGTTATCATCATACGATGAATTAAGGATTTTTACGACATTGGATCCAAACATTCAGATGGCGGTGAATGATGCTGTTGATACGAATATTGCTGATGGGTCAGCGTTGCAAAGTGTTGTTGTTGTCATGGAGCCAGAGACGGGACATGTTTTGGCCCTTTCTGGCGGGAGTGATTATGGCACGAGTCAGTTTAATCGGGCACTGTTTGCAGAGCGTCAAGTCGGTTCTTTGATGAAGCCCATTTTGTACATTGCTGCCCTAGAGCATGGGTTTAACCCTTCGACAGCTTTTATCAGTCGACCCACAACTTTTATGTATAATGGGGGTGAGCATACTTATACGCCAGGCAATTATATGGATCTCTACGCGTTTGAAGAAATTTCCATGGCCAATGCATTGGCCGTTTCAGATAATATTTTTGCGGTTAAAACCCACGACTTTTTAGGTATGCATGTGCTCAAAGAGATGGCGGCTCGGTTTGGGATCAGTGCTGAAATTGATGAAGTGCCTTCGGCAGCACTTGGGGTGACTAATGTGAACATGATGGAAATGACGGAAGCTTATGGCGTTTTTGCCAATGAAGGACGCAAGGTGACACATCGATTTGTGACCCAAATCAAAGATGATCAAGAAGTGCTTGTTGATAACCGTCCTGTTAATGTGGAGCAAGTTCAAGTGGTCAGTATAACGGACACCTTTATTTTAAACGAAATGATGACAGGTATGTTTAATTTGGTCAATAACAATCATTTGGCAGCAACGGGGTTGTCCATTATCCCACAACTGACGCATCGTTATGCAGGAAAAACAGGCTCAACGGATACCGATTCATGGATGATTGGTTATACCCCTGATTTGGTGACGACTGTTTGGGTCGGCTATGATGATAATGTTAAAATTGGCGAGGATGCCGTCATCGCAAAATTGATTTGGGCAGATGTCATGGAAGATGCCTTGCATCAAGGGAGTCGTTGGTTTAGAGAACCTGGTGATGTGGTGTCCATTCCTGTTGATGCTCGGAATGGTTTGCCTGTTGATGCAATGTCACCACGAAAAGTTAATTTGTATTTTCAACAAGGAAATGAACCATATTGAAAAACTTCTGACAGTGTGCTATACTAAAAGCGAAGCAAATGATTCGTTTTTAATGAGAGGTTGTCGACATGTATAAAAATATATTAGTTGCCATAGATAAAGGGTCCTTGACCGAGAGTCTGCGTGAAAAAGCAATTCAACAAGCCCTTGCTTTTGAAGCAAAGTTAACCTTGTGTCACATCAAAAAAAATACGGTTGTTTACAACTCGATGATTTCTGTCGGGATGTTTTCAACGCCACGTATTATTCAAGACCATTCGTATTCACTGGATGAAGCATTAGAAGCAATGAAACGAGAAGCCCTTGATGCAGGCGTTAAAGAAGTCGAAATTGTTCAAACGCATAGTTCTTCTCCAAGCATTGCCACTGCCGATGTGATTGCGTCCGCTTATCAAGCAGACTTGATCATGTGTGTGCGAAGTGATAAGACCAGTCTTAATCGGTTGCTACTCGGTAGCTTTTCCTCTGAGCTGATCAACTATGCCAAATGTGATGTTTTAGTGGTCCGAAACAAAAATGAATAGCAAAAAACTGGAGGTCACCGTCGTATGGTGACTTCCAGTTTTTTTGTTAGGCAGTGTCGGGACTGCCTAGTGCATGAATCACATCTTCTAATGCCATGCCACGTGAGCCTTTGATCAAGCACACGTCTTGAGCACTAGAAAGGGTGATGAGTGCTTGAGCAAGGTCAAGTTTGTTATCAAAATGTCGGGTTATTTTGACTTTTGATTGGATAGCGGTATGTTGAGACAGCGGACCGTAGGTGAGTAAGATGTCGATTTGGTTGGGGTCAATGGTACGTCCGATTGCTTCATGATAACGAACCGCATGTTCACCCAGTTCTAACATGTCGCCTAAGACGACGATTTTTTTCTCGTAACCTGTCAACGCATAAAGCAAGTCCAGTGTGGCACGGACGGAAGTTGGACTGGAATTATAGGTGTCGTCAATGAGCATCAAGCCATTTTTAGCGTGGGTGATGTCCATGCGCATTTTTGACAGTTCAACTTGGGTCAATCCTGTTTGAATTTGTTCAAAAGTCAGATCAAAATGTTTGGCGACAGCAATGGCAGCTAACGCATTCATCACATTATGTTTCCCAAGGACGGATAAGTTAAAGGTTAAATGCGACTGTGGAAGGGTGAACGTCATGCCAGTCCCGCTCACATTGATGGAAGTGGGGTAATAGTCGTTGTGAGGCTGATCACCAAATGTCATTAAGTTAAAATGAGGGCTTGCTTCAGCCAAGCGTTTTTCAAGTAACGGCTCATCGCCATGATAGACAAATAAGCCGTTTTGAGAAAGACCAGATGTAATTTCAAATTTCGCTTTCGAGATGTTTTCTCTAGAGCCTAATTCTTCAATATGGGCTTCACCAATACAGGTAATGACACTGACATCTGGTTTGGCCATGTCGGACAATAATTTAATTTGTCCGAGTCCGCGCATGCCCATTTCTAACACAGCGATTTGGGCATCCACTGGCGCCATGAGTAAGGTAAGGGGCATGCCGAATTCACTGTTTAAATTGCCCGGTGTTTTATGGACGCGATAAGCAGTCGCTAAAATACTGGCTAAAATGTCTTTTGTGGATGTTTTCCCATTGCTGCCTGTAATGCCAACTACTTTAAGGTTAAGGGCATCTTTGTAAGCCACGCTCAACTGTTGCAGTGCTTTTTTGGTATCTTCAACCTGAATAACAGGAATATCTGTTGGCATATCAGGTTCATCCTGTTGCCAAAACGTTGCCACAGCACCTGCTTGGATGGCTTGTTGAACAAAGGCATGTCCATTCACACGGGATCCGATGATCGGAATGTATAAATGACCAACGGTTGCAGATCGGGAGTCAATGACAACACCCTGTGCCATGATCGGTTCAAATGTTGTGGCAAGTCCATGCCCATTGACCATGTCTTGAATGTCTTTTAATGTGCGTTTTATCATGTGTTAGTTCCTTTTATGTTTTAATGAGACGTCAATTAAATGGGTGAGTAAGTCGGTAAAGGTATGACCTGCACCAAGCGATGTGTAACTTTTGGGTAATAAGCTGGTGGGTGTCATGCCAGGTAAGGTGTTGACTTCAAGTAAATAAGGCACCTGCTCTGTTATTAAAAAATCAATCCGCGCATAAGCTTCTAATTTTAAAGCATGCCAAGTGGCATGTAACATGCTTTCAATTTCTTCTTTTAACGGCGAATCAAGTTCGATGACAAATTCATCAGAACCACCGGCTTCATACTTGGCTTTTAAATCAAAAAACTCACCTTTTGGTTGAATGGCCATGGTTGGATAAATGTGCCCATTGATCATCGGCGTTGAAATTTCCAACCCTTGAATATAAGCTTCAATCATGACTTCTGTATCATATTTCAAAGCTTCACTGACAGCAGCAACGAGATCTGCTTGTTTGCGCACTAAAGAAGTCGCCACTGATGAGCCACCTGAGTTGGGCTTAACAAAGACAGGATAACCCATTTCATTGATTTTATCATGGTCAATCTGCTCCACATCTGTCACCATTACCCAATCAGGCGTTCGAATGCCTTCAAAACGCAAAATCTTTTTAGAGGTGTCTTTATCCATCGCTAAGACACTCGGTCTGGGACCACATCCTGAATAGGGGATTTCCATGGCATCTAAAATGGATTGAACACAACCGTCTTCACCAAATTTACCATGCAAGCCAATGAGGGCAAAGTCGATTTCTTGACATTTTAATAAGACATCGTCTTTTTTATTAATCTCAATGGGGATGGCTTCGAATTTAGCTTGATCCAAATGTTTGATCATCTCATGTGCAGACATTAACGAAATATCACGCTCACTTGAAATGCCCCCCATTAAGACACCTATTTTCTTTTTCATCATAAACCTCCATGAAGTCAAGGGAATATGCGTAATCTTGACTGTATTAATTATACCAAATATGAGACAAAAACTAAAGAGTTAGCAACATGAAAACACTAGACAATCATCAAATGGTCTAGTATTTTTTGTCGTCAAGGGTTTATCGGTGATGTCCACCACCGAAGTGACCACCGCCAAAATGTCCGCCACCATGCCAGCCATGTCCAAATCCATAGCCGGGTCCGAATCCTGGCACTGGAAACGGGAGTGGAAAGGGTGCACCATAACCATAGCCTGGATAACCGTAAGGTGGGTAAGGTGGGTAGTACGGAACAGGTGGTAGAATCACACGTGTGTCTGGTGGTGAAAAAGTTGGAAAAGGTTGATTCCATGGATGGTAATGCTGACTGGCATTCGGTGTTAAATAGGTGGTCTGTTCACCTAGATGTCCCCATGGTGTTTGGGGCTGAGTCGGTGATCCTTCATAGACATGTGGATGAGGCTGAGCCGGTGGTCCTTCATGAACATGTGGATGAGGCTGAGTCGGTGGTCCTTCATGAGCATGTGGATGAGGCTGATGAGGTGTGACCGATTCATGGGGATTCATCGTGTGGGATTGATCAAAAGGTTTCATCCCAATGGGTACAGCTTGCTCTTTTAAATAAGTATTTTGCTCAAGATTCGGATAAAACTTTTCAATGTGATCAACTTTTTCAGCACGATTTGCTTCTGGGATTTTAAGCTTTAACCCTGGCACCAGTTCAGATGACAAATTGATATGCGGGTTGATCCCAGTTAAATCTTGTCTGCTAATGGCATATGTGTTGGCAATGCTATCTAAAGATTCTCCTTGTTTGGTAATATGGATTTTCATTTTGCTTCACCTCTTTTATTTTAACGGTTTATTATATGAGCCAAACGCCTACGGTATGATTAAAAGTGAAATCGAGTGTGAAACGTCCCAAGTAAGCTGAATGATCGTTTTTTAAAGGGTTGTGCGATAACCATTAACATTTTAGGCTGCTGTCGCATATACTAAGTTAGGATAATTTGTGAATAATTGGAGTGTGAATGATGAATGAAATTAGAGAAATTTTAACGAAAGCTGTGATTGGAAAAGGAAATCGGAACTTTGAGCTCACGGTCATGATGCCTGAAACAACGGGCTTGGTGCAACGGGTTTTAGGTGCAGTCATGACATATCATCAAATGAATGCAGCCCGTGCAGGTGACTTAATTGAAATTTCTGGAAGCTACGAGGTTCATGTTTGGTATACCTATGACGATGGCAAACAAACAGACATTGTCCGTACGACGGTTGATTACAAAGATCGGATTGAATTGCGCAATGCGTTAAGGGCGCATTTGCTCGATAGTGACGAGATTATGGTGGAGGAAAGCGTAGCCCCTTATGCCACAGATGTTCGAATTGAAAGTGGCATCATTCATGTCGACGTTGCGTTTGAAGTCATGGCAGAAGTCATTGGAGAAACGAAAATGCGAGTCGCCATTTTAGGCCCTGTTGTTGAAACATTCAACCCAGAAATTAGCTTTGATCCAGATGATGATCTCGCTGAAATTGACGCTGCCATTACGCCAGACTTTTTAGAAGCAACGATTGCGCCTTTTGATTGAGATCATCCCTTTCTAAAAACTGTTGCAACGACTCACTTGATGATTAAGTGAGTTTTTTGCATGAAAAAAACACCTAAGTATCAAACTCAAGTGTTCTGTGACATAGACATCCGATCAGTCTTATCCGCTTGCAAGCTCAAGGCGTTAAGCTTGACCAACCGAACCGAAGATTTCCATTTTTTCTTTCACGCCAGCTTTAATGGCATCAAAACCTGGTGCTAAAATTTTACGTGGATCAAAGCCTTTGCCTGCTAAATCTTTACCCGCTTCGATATAAGCACGTGTTGCTTGTTGGAAAGCCCATTGTAACTCCGTGTTAACGTTGATTTTAGCCACGCCTAAAGAGATGGCTTTTTGAATCATATCAGCTGCAATACCTGTTCCACCGTGTAAAACCAATGGCGTGCTGCCTGTGATGTCATTAATGGTTTCTAAAACGTCAAATGCCAGTCCTTTCCAGTCATCGGGATAAGCACCATGAATATTTCCAATACCAGCAGCCAAAATATCAACACCTAAATCAGCAATTAACTTACATTCCTCAGGACTTGCAATTTCCCCTGTTCCAACAACACCATCTTCTTCACCACCGATTGAACCGACTTCAGCTTCAATCGAAATCCCTTTTGAATGGGCAAGTTCAACCATTTCCTTCGTTTTTGTGATGTTTTCTTCAATTGGATAATGAGAACCATCAAACATGATCGAAGAAAACCCAGCTTCCATGGCAGCTTTTCCACCTTCATAAGACCCGTGATCTAAATGCGTTGCAACGGGCACTGTAATGCCTAAATCTTGGATCAATCCATTGACCATCCCAACGACGGTATTGAACCCACCCATATACTTCGCAGCACCTTCTGATACACCTAAAATAACAGGTGATTGTTGCTCCTCAGCTGTCAGAAGAATCGCTTTTGTCCATTCCAAATTGTTAATATTGAATTGACCCACTGCATATTTCCCTTCATAAGCTTTATTTAACATCTCTGTAACTGGCACTAACATTTTAAAACCTCCAGGTTATTTGAACTTATACTTGAAACGGGCACAACCTTCAACTAAAGCCTGTCTTTCCTTCCCATCCTGCACAACGTACATGTTGTTATTGATTCCTTGCGCTTAAAAGGAAATACGATGCTTGATCTTTGAAACCTGTGCCCGTTCCAAGTATCACCCTTGATAAAGGGTTTTTCTCTTTCGTTTATTATAGCCAAAATTTGCACAAAAGAAAAGTAGAAAGCGTATCTTTTCGACAAGAAAGTTTCAGATATCGTTTTCTAATGGCTATTTTTGAAGCTTAACAGACAATGCGTCTCATGCTTTTCAAGACGCATGCTGCGGGTTGTCACAACTGACGCTTTTAAACAAACACTTTCAGAATATGGAAAGGTTTAATGCGGTTAAAAGTGGGAATGAAAAAAGTGGGAATGAAAGGGAATGCTAAGTGGTGAATGGCAAATCACGGTTTTCTTTTTTTATCTATTTTTTAACAAAAATAAATAAATAAAAGAATAATTCATTTATTTTTTGACAAATGGAAAAAAAGATTAAAAAAAAACGTTTTCTTAATTTAGAATGCTGTAGATTTATAAATCTATTAGATGTATAATTGGATCATCTTGAAATCCTCGGCTGTAACAATCAGGATATGATGAAAAAGTTGGTTTGTTGGAGAAGTGATCGGTCTTTGAAAAATCAAACTCCAATGCGGGCAAAAGGGGTTATATCAAAATGGCTCATTTCTTTGCTCCCGGTCAAGTTGGCTGTTTTTTCCTAGCCATTTTGGTATAACGCCACTCATCTTCAAGATAAACAGTAGTAAAGTGCGTGCTTACGCGTGACGTCGTGTCAAGCAGGATGTCGCATAAGTCGAGCGCTTTGTTTGAAAGGTGGTTTAAATGATATAAAAGGATTTTTCGTCACACAACATGATACGAAAAAAGGAGGAAAAAAGGAGATTAATATGGTACGACACGTTTCTTTATAACCAAGTTTTCTTGGGAAATGAGAGGACTTGTTTTGAAGCAGTTTTCTGATACTGCGACCCGAGACAAGTCACAACTGATTATCTGACGATTCAAATGAGAGCAGTCATGTTTGCTCGAAGGGATTGACTTAATACTCCTACGTGCGTCGCGTTGTAACAGCGACAAGAGGTGCGAAGTTAGGTGAAGTCGGCTGAGAAGGCACCCAAACAAGTTATCCGTCATTCGTGTTTGAAATACGTCATCAAACACAAAGCATTTTATCCGACAGTAAGATGAAACAGTTTGAGATGTGTTTCAACGACGAGTTAGGTGATGAGACAGCGTCTTGATTGCCTGGGGTAATGATGTGGAAATGCGAGCTAGCGGTAGCCGAGTGTCCGATAGGCCGGAGTGCTACAAAATATCTATGGTGAGTATGTACGAACAGTACTGACGAACTTCTGAATTAAAGAGTCTAAAAATCTTGCACATTGAAAAGTGTGTGTCTGCAAGTGAGCAGTGTTAGCAATCGAAAAGTAAGAATCATATTTATGAAATTCGAGATGCCTAACAATGAGGGCATAATGCTAACAGGCTTATAGGAAGCATCTAAGGATATAGATGGATAGCTAAGATAATCGGAACGTGGAAAGCGAGAAACTACCCCTATTCAATTAGGAACGGCTGTTACCGAGTAGGTGTCTATAATAGCAGTGTTGACGCATGGCTAGAAATGGCTTCATTCTCGTGAGAGTAGGGGCATAGTACCGATGAAGCGTGTAACGAACGTGGAGGGATAGCCCCAAGTCTTGTTCTTTTTAGTTATGAGGTAAACGAACAAGAGGGAGAGCCGTGTGCGATGAAAGTCGCACGCACGGTTCGGAGGAGGGGAAAAGATGGCGATGATGTCAAAGTCTTACCTATTCCTATAAGAAAATAATTTATAAAAAAGGATTAAATGTATTATTGGCAACAATGATCATTTACACTTCAATCTGGCGTTCGCCCGCAGGGCTAACGCTCGATGCAGATGCTTTAGCTGAAGCGGCTTACTTAGTCGAAGCAGTAGAAACAGCTGCGATAGAAACAGCGGTGGAAGAGTTAACTGTTTTCCTAACTGAGTTAAACCAGTTGGGATTAAACGAAGCCAACTTTACACCCGAATCATGGACTGTCTTCACAGCAGCACTTGATGATGCAAGAGAAGTCGTGGATGATTTCCAATTTTTAGGAAATCAAGACTTGTCTTCTGCAAGAGGTGCCTATGAAGACTTAGCTGACGCATTTGATGCATTGGTTGAAGCGACAGTTGAAACCGAAGAAGCATCAGAGGTGCTAGAAACACCCGATGTCGACATCCTAGACGAGGTGGATAAAGAAGCGGACAAAGAAGAAGACGACCTTCGTGCTGAAACAAACGACCGACAATCTGTTCAAATCGGAGAAGGCATCTACGACGTACCAGCTGATCCAGCCTCTGACTTAACCTCATTTTTGATCGAATTGGAATGGTTGGAACTTAACGAAGCTGACTTTACTTCTGAATCATGGGAAATCTTCCTGTTAGCTGTTGCAGAAGCAGAAGCAGTTTTAGCGGTTTTTCATCCGATCGACAACAATGACTTAGAAGCCATTGCCACTGCACATGAGAACTTGAGCAATGCTTTTGCGGGATTGAGATTTGAAGGTGAAGCTGGAGATGAAGATGAAAACTTGCAAATTGGACCGAGAAATACAGGTCAAGTAAACTTTAACTTCCAATTTGATCGACCAATTACGGCTTTGAATCAGATGCCTGTCTTACGAGGAGTAGGGCCGCTTTCTTACTATTCAGCAACGAACCCAGCTTCTTTTTCGTTTCAGCATCAATGGTATGGGCCACCGTTTAATGTTATGTATCGAAATGACTTCCTTTTTCTAAGGGTGTCACACTTAGCTGATGCGAGTCCCGGTAATCCGTTTTTCCTTCCAACATTGCATCACGGAGACTTTGACCAGACAACTAATTACGATGGGAATGAATTTAACCTTTCGGCTTTTCCTCATCGAGACCTTTCTGACGGTATTCATGAAGTTCGAATAAGAAGTTGGTTATTAGGCGGTGGAGCACCCCACACCTCTCATGTTATTATGAATCTTCAACGTACATCATCTCTTGTTAGGGTTGATCATGTTGAAAATATTGCGTTAGCAAATTCCGCACCTGAAGTGGTTGTTGATCCAGAGAATATCGAACTTGGACGTCCAGCGGGTTATGAACATAGTGGGCACTTTGATATTAATTGGCGTATTGAGTATGCCGATGGGACAGCTTGGAATGAACTTGACTTAAATCGTATCACAGTACCTACTCATGCAACAACGCAAATGCCAGTGACTGAGCCTGGAGAAAGGTTGGTCTCTGTCGATCTTGACCCAATTAGGCCGATTGACTGGAGAAGACCTGGTGTGAATCCGCCTGTTGAACATTCAGGTGTTGAAGATGGAGATGCGCATTCAAGCGCTGATGCTTATGCGCGGTCTGAACACGGTAGTCGCCTACAAACAGGTGTTGTTTATACCGTTCGCGTCAATGTTAGAGAGGATGTGCCTCCTGGATTCCCACTTGATCCAACGATTTACAGTGAATCAATTGGAAGGTTCAGCTTTACAAGTCCACCAACCCTTGACAAATTCGGAAGCACAGATTTTGCTCAAGTGGGTGAAACAGTTACTTATACATTACGTGTAGAGAATAACAACGGTGTTCCTTTGAATGACGAGTTTGAAGTTGTGGATTATATTCGCACGGACTTAGTTGCGCTAAATGGTGATTTCAGTCCTGTAACGCCTACAATTGGAACGCCTCAAACGATTCTTTTGTACGATGAAGATGGAAATCCTTGGTATGATGAAGATGGTGTGCGTTTAACCGGTGAGGTAACAC
>WRKJ01000046.1 GCA_009778135.1 Defluviitaleaceae bacterium | reverse complement strand
CACCACGATAACCAGCCGCGTGTAAAACATCTGCACCCATGGCCGTTCTTCCCGGTCGCATGCCCCACGGATTGCCACTTAACGGCGCTTCAACCACATCGAGGGCGGGTTCCACAACCGCATCGATCGTTGGTTCCATCACAGGTAGTTCAACTGTCAGCGTCACATTCGGTATCACCAGCTGAACACTTTCAAAAGACGCAAGTTCTGCGACTTTATTAGCAGGTAAAACAAGATTAACCCCATTTAATCCAATGCGATATTCCCACACAATGTCATAAGGCGGCGTATGCTCTGGCAACAAGTCACCCTCTCTTCCAAATAAACGCGAAAGCTCAGCTCTAAAACGTTCATGATCATCTTCCACATTTTGCACAGCTTCCGCTTCTAAAAGCCACGCACCTGCTGCTTCTGCTTCAACCACTTGAACAGTGGCCGGCTCATGTTCAAATAAAACAAGCACGCTGACGGGACTGTCATCATCAGGCAATTCATACTCACCTTCAAAATCAATCAGTCTCGCATGACCGACTTGAGGTTCACCAACTGCATTGACCAGTGCCGCAATGGGATTGACATGGACTACGGTTGCGATCAAAAGAACGACTATTAATAAATTGCGAATCCAACTTAACCTTTTCATTTTTACCTCCTCGGTGTCATTTTCTCAGAAGAGATCATGACGTTCAGTCATTAAATTCCACCACGCTTAACTTGTCGACAATCACCATTATAAACGTTTTAACGACGAGGATTAACATCACGCAAACATCATCCGATAGAAAAAGCGTTTTATAAATTAAAAAAGTAGTATTTTTGATTTATATTGTACGATTAATCATTGACAAAATAATTTTTTCACTTATCAACCTTGTTTAATTGCGTTAAAACAACATAAAAAAAGCACTTGCGTGCTAGTTAATCCATTTCCTTAATAAGAAGAGGGCGACTAAATTAATCATCGCTGTGATGCCGACACCCAAATCAGCCAGTTGCCAAATAAACTGCGCATTACCGATAGCAGCCAAAAACACAGCCAGTAACAAAACGAGACGCAAAACAAGGGTCATGCTTTTTTTTTCTGATAAAAAGTTAAGATTCATGACCCCATACAAATAAGCGGTGATCACCGTGGAAAAACCGAAGAAAAAGAGGGTAATGGGCAAAATCAAAGAGGTGGCTGTCCCAAAAAGTTGTGTCAAAGCAAAATGAAGAAATTCGATGCCATTTCCTGTTAAATGGACATGTTGATGCGCGCCTGTTGACATGAGCATAAACGCCACGAGCGTCACTGAAACAAGCGTGGTCAAGTAAATACCGAGAACACCAATGTAACCTTGCTCCCTCGGGTCGTCATGATGCGTAAGTGCAGCGGCATGTGCACCTGTTCCCAATCCCGCTTCATTAGAAAAAATACCGCGTTTAATCCCCGTTGTGACTGCCGCACCCATCCCACCGCCTGTTAAAGCATGGAAATCGAAAGCATGCGTGATGATTTCTGTAAAAAAGGTCGGAAGATACGCAACATTGACAATCAATGTCACTGCTGCCAGTCCAAAGAATAAAATGGCGATAAAAGGCATGATTTTCGCAATCAACTTCGATATTTTCGTCAGGCTACCTGTTATCACAATGCCAGTCAACAAAGTCAGTATCACAGCCATCACATAAGGTGACACCTGAATGGTTTTGACAAAAATCGTCGACACTGTGTTGATTTGTACGGCCACAAAGCCTAATGTATACGTCACAATTAAAATAGTGGCGTAGATCAAGGCTAATTTTTGATGTTTAAGTCCATACTTAATGTAAAAAGCAGGGCCACCATAGTAATGATGGGCATCTCCTTGTTTAAAACGTTGTGACAACGTATTTTCAGCAAAGGATGCGCCAGCAGTTAACACTGCACTGACCCACATCCAAAAGATGGCGCCAGGTCCCCCTACCGCAAGGGCCAGTCCCGTACCTGCCAACGTGCCGACACCGATTCTGGCCGACAACGCAATCATCAACGTTGCCACGGGTGTCAGTTGCTCAGTTGACGTTGTTTTCCCTAAAGCTTGCTTGATTTTTTTGAAATGAAATTGCGGCATTTTGGCATATACCGTTAAAAAAAAACTCATCGCTAACAGTAAGGGAATAATCAAGTATTTCCAACTGAACGTGTCGATCCATGCTGTGATGACTTCCATAAACGTGGCTCCTTTTTTAAAACCTATTTTTTGTCTATCCATTTTTTATCCAATGAATACGATTTCATATCGTCAATGATCTATACAAATTTGCTGAAAATTGTTATAATGATTATACCGAAACAAACAAATTTCAAACTTTCTTTCTCAGGTTAGGAGTTGACAGTCGCTATGCGCATTTATATTTTATTGACGCAAACAACATCTGTACTGACTAAAGTCATTAAATTTTGTACAAAAACACCTTATAATCATGCATCTTTGGCTTTTGATGCGCGATTAGAATATACG
This sequence comes from Defluviitaleaceae bacterium, assembly GCA_009778135.1. Lineage (GTDB taxonomy): Bacteria > Bacillota_I > Bacilli_A > MOL361 > Turicibacteraceae > WRKJ01. Next base: position 11,107 of record WRKJ01000046.1, on the reverse strand, counting down.
TACAGCTTTGGTCGCGTCAATCCAAACGACCCTTTGATTGGCGGTTTCGCTCATGAACGTCTTGATGCAGGGGTTTTTAAAGATGCGACTTGTCAACTTTTAAGCCTTGATGTCACGCCAGAGCAATATGCAAAAATGCGTGAACGCGTCGCTTACATTGAAGCCAATCAACTTAAATATAAATATAACTTCATCGGTTTGTTTGGCATCCCATTTAACTTTAACTTGAATCGAAAATATGCTTATTTTTGCTCGCAATTCGTTTCGCAAGTTTTACAAGAAGTCGGCCTTTTCCCTGAAGACTTCCCTTCCCATTTAGTCAAACCCACTGACTTAGTGGAACATGTCAATTTAAAAGTCGAATACCAAGGATCGCTCGCTGCGTATTTAGAATTGGCAGGCGCACCCGCATTTCCTGAACGAGAAGCAGATGTCTTATTACGCCGCAAGCTCCTCTTTATGCCATTTCGCGTCCTTTTTGTCCCCATCAAAGTCGCAAAAGTCGGCACCACAACCCTCAAAACGAGCAGGCGCTATTTGAATCAATCACGCAAATACATCACTGAAAAAATTTTCCAAGACGAGCAATCTGGTTGACATCGATTCCTTGTGGTTACGTTTTCACATCCATTTTCCAATAAAAAATCTAGTTGCTAAACGCATCCTAACATGTTATAATACTGAGATACTTGAAAGTCTATGCTCTCATAGGCTTTTTAATTACTTTAATGAGGTGAAGATGATGGATAAAACGGTTGTAAGAGAGCTGTTTAGGAATAAAGAAAAATATGTCGATCAAGAAGTTGCAATCAACGGTTGGATCCGGACAAATCGTGCGCAAAAGTCATTCGGTTTTTTAAATGTCAATGACGGCACTTTCTTTGAAAATATTCAAATTGTTTACGCAGAAGCACAATTAGCAAACTTTAAAGATGTCCAAAAATATGGGGTGGGTGCCGCTGTATCAGCTGTCGGTCGACTGGTTGCAACAGGTAAAGCAGCACAACCGATTGAAATTCAAGCGACACATCTTGAATTAATCGGTGCGTGTCCAGAAAACTTCCCCATTCAACCGAAGCGTCACACCCGCGAGTTTTTACGAGATGTGGCGCATTTGCGTCCGCGAACCAACCTTTTCTCAGCGGTCTTCCGTGTTCGTTCATTGGTGGCGCATGCCATTCACAGCTTCTTTCAAGAACAACACTTTGTTTATGTCCATACACCGATCATCACAGCAAGCGACGGTGAAGGTGCAGGCGAAATGTTTAACGTCACAACCCCTGGAAAAGAAGCATTTTTTGGTCAACCGGTTAACTTAACCGTCACTGGGCAATTACAAGGTGAAGCTTTTGCAATGGCGTTTCACAACATTTATACATTCGGTCCCACTTTCCGTGCTGAACATTCTCATACAACCCGTCATGCGGCTGAATTTTGGATGATTGAGCCCGAGATTGCCTTTGCTGATTTAGCAGCTAACATGGCATTAGCAGAAGACATGGTGAAATACATCATTGACTACCTCTTTAAACACGCCCCTGAAGAAATGGCCTTTTTTAATCAATGGGTTGATGAAACGCATACGCTCATCGAACGATTGACATTGGTCAAAGATTCTCAATTTAAAAGATTGCCTTACACAGAAGCCATTGAACTTTTACTTGAAGCCGTTGCAGCCGGCAAACAATTTGAAAACAATGTCGAATGGGGCATTGACTTAGCCACTGAACATGAACGTTACTTAACCGATGACCATTTCAAAGCACCGATTTTCGTAACGGACTACCCGAAAGACATTAAAGCTTTTTACATGCGACTCAACGATGATGGGAAAACAGTCGCAGCCATGGACATGCTCGTGCCAGGCATCGGTGAGTTAATCGGCGGTTCTCAACGTGAAGAACGACTTGATGTACTCGAACAACGCATGGATGACATTGGCGTACCCAAAGATGAATTGGATTGGTATTTGGATTTACGACGTTATGGCGGCGTGAAACATGCGGGCTTCGGGTTAGGATTTGAGCGCATGATCATGTATGTGACCGGTGTTGAAAATATCCGAGATGTCATCCCATTCCCGAGGACACCCAATAATGCCAAATTCTAAAGTCAAGTTAACCATGCAAGTGGAACAAGAGCATGATAAGGCTCAAACAGCCTATGAAACAAATGCGTATTTTCTGGAGAAAGCGGGTAAATTTTTCCTTTTCTTTGATGAAGAAAATGAGGACAACCACATAACCAAATGTCGTTTTGAAATCAGTGACGACACATTACGCATACGAAGAAACGGCCCGATTTTCATGGAACAAACCCATGTGAAGCATCAAAAAACGACCGGGTATATGAAGACGCCTTTTGGTCATATCGCAACAGAAGTGCAGACTTTTCAGCTTTCTTTTATCCAACAAATGAGTGGTCATTATGAGTTAAAGCTCAATTACGACCTATATACAGACAATGAAAAAACGGGGACTTATTCACTAGCGATTATCATTCAGTCGAAGGAGGACATCGGTTCATGATTGGACAACTCAAACAAACGATCAAAGATGAAATAGAAAAAGCCCTGCGTGGGGCAGGTTACGAATTAGCGCCTGATTTTGAAGTCGGGCTTGAAAATACGAAAGATGCGGCGCACGGTGACTTTGCTTCAAATGTGGCGATGCAATTGGCACGTGTTGCAAAGAAAAATCCACGTATGATCGCAGAAGATGTCATCGCACATTTAAATTTAGAAGCAGCTAAAATCGAACAAGCCGACATTGCAGGACCAGGTTTTATCAATTTCTTTATCAACAAAGCGGCTTTAACCCAAGTGATCAACCAAATTACAACAGAAGGCATGGCGTACGGAAAGTCAACTGCCGGAAAAAACGCCAAATACAACGTGGAGTACGTCTCCGTTAATCCGACTGGCGACTTACATTTAGGACATGCCCGTGGCGCTGCGATTGGAGATTCTTTATGTAACCTGCTTGAAACAGCAGGTTACGATGTCGTGCGTGAGTACTATATCAATGATGCCGGCAATCAAATTCACAACTTGGTGTTATCCGTGTATGCCCGCTATTTAGAAGCTTTAAACGTGGCGCATTCCTTTCCAGAAGAGGGTTATCGTGGCGCTGACATTGCCGCATTTGGGAAACAGTTAGCAGATGAACATGGCGATCAGTTTGTCGATCGACTGGATGCGCATTATGCTTATCTACGTGAACGTTCATTAACATTTGAGATGGATAAGATTAAAACTGATTTGACGCTGTTTAAAGTAGATTTCGATTTGTACACCAGTGAGCAAAAGCTTTATGATGAACAACGGGTTGATACATCGATTCAGCTGTTGAAAGAAAAAGGCTACATTTATGAACAAGACGGTGCTGAGTGGTTGCGATCAACGGATTTCGGTGATGACAAAGACCGCGTGTTGAAAAAATCTGACGGGTCATTTACTTATTTAACACCAGATATCGCCAACCATATCGAAAAAATCAAACGTGGCAATGACAAGTTGATTAATATTTGGGGTGCGGATCACCACGGTTATATCGCCCGTGTTAAAGCAGCCATCCAAGCTTTAGGGTATGATGCCCATTTATTAGAAGTTGACATTATCCAAATGGTGCGCCTTTTGAAAGATGGTAAAGAGTTTAAAATGTCGAAACGAACAGGAAAAGCAGTGACGCTTCGTGAACTCGTAGAAGAAGTCGGCGTCGATGCCACCCGCTACTTCTTTGCCAGTCGCAGTGCCGAATCACCGATGGATTTCGATTTAGATTTGGCGATTAAGCAGTCGAACGAAAATCCCGTTTATTATGTCCAATATGCCCATGCGCGTGCGTGTACCTTATTGACACGTGGGAAGGAACAAGGCTTCACACCAGCTGAGCTAGATGTTTACAACCATTTAACCCATGAGAAAGAACTTGATGTGATCAAACGAATGGGTGATTTCCCGGCTGTTATTGCAGATGCTGCAGCCAAACGAAAACCACATCTTGTTGTGAATTACATCCACGACTTGGTCTCAGCATTTCACAGCTTGTACGGGGCCAAAAAGTTTATTAACACAGATGATCCATCAGGAACAGCAGAACGCTTAGCATTGGTGAATGCCTTACGTATGACCATTCACAATGCACTGGCTTTAATCGGTGTGTCAGCACCTGTTAACATGTAACGCGACAAGCGGAAAGAGATGCGTTTAAAGCCCGACAACAGGACACGTGTAGACGCGCAGGCACGACATCAATGGAAAAATCCAAACACGATAGGGAGAGAGACAACATGGCAAAGATTCAAACAGAATTATCAATGCTAGAAGCAGCTGAATTATTAATCAAAAGAAAAATTAAACCCCAAAAATTCACTAAAATTGCAAAGGAAGTTTTTGAACTCATGGGACTGAGCGGTGCAGAAGATTTAGACATTCGCACTGCACAACTTTATACAGATTTATCGTTATCTGGAAAATTCGTTGCCACAGGTGAAGACATGTGGGATTTAAAATCAAGACAGCTTTATGAAACAGCCAATTACGACACGTATGAACTTGATTTCGAAACAGAAGAACCCATCACATTACTTGGAGAAGATGCACCAGATGCAGCGCTTATTAGTCCAGACCGGATGATGATTACTGATGACGAAGATGACGACAATGGCGACGACGACAGTGATGACAGTACAACACTTGTTTCAGATGATTATGGCGACGACAGTGATGCCGAAATTGAAAATGAAGAAAATGATCAACATGCTGGCCTTTCGATTTATCGGACAGAAGAAATGGACTAAACCCTGTCGAAAAAACAGGCAAAACAGTTGTGCATGGGCGATAAACAGCTTTCTTAAATGAACAAGAAAGCTGTTTTTCTTCGCCTTTTCTTCTTTTAAAACGCTTGTTTTCAAGACTGATCACACCATGCCTGTTGTTCAATCTATCTACATCACGCACAACTGTCGAAAAGAAATATTTTATTTAAGCAATCAAGATTTTTTGTTTATTTTTAAAGACTTTTATGTTATCATAACAGATAGAGATTAAATTTAAAGTTACAGTTCAGTGTGTTTTGGCTTCACTTCTCCTTAGCAGTTTAAATGCAAATCGTGTGCGCCAATGAACAAGTAACATTTAAGAAACGGAGTTTTGTATACATGAGCGATTCAGACAAAGTAACAATAAAACAAAAAATAATCTTACACGGGTTGTCTGCTTTAATTCCAATCCTGATTCTGGGAATGGCTTTCGCCTTGAATGGTGTTTATCCTTTCGGTGATCGACAACTCTTGGTGACCGATTATTGGCATCAATACTTTCCTTTTTTAAGTGACCACTGGCATCGATTACGAGATGGCGGCTCTTTTCTTTGGTCATGGACAGCCGGTGGTGGCCACGATTATCTCGCTCATTTTGCTTATTACATGGCAAGTCCTTTGAATTTCTTAATCGTCCTCTTTCCGCATGCTTACTTACGTGAAGTATTGACGTTGTTACTATTGATTAGGATCGGCTTAGCTGGTTTATTTATGAGCTGTTTTTTAAGTCAGGTCTTAAAGAAGCATGACCTTTTATTACCTGTTTTTTCTGCTTTTTATGCACTTTGTGCGTTTACATTGGGTTATTATTGGAACATCATGTGGTTTGATACCATTGCCATCATGCCCCTTGTCATGCTCGGTGTTTATGCACTTGTCAAAGAAGGCAAATACCTCCTGTATATCGGCGCGCTTGCTTTGGCTGTCTTTTCTAGTTTTTACATTGGGTTATTCGTTTGTATTTTTGTTGCGATGCTATTTTTCGCACAGTGTTACACCGATCGATTAAATCGACGTCAATTCTTACAACGAACGATCACCATTGGTGTCTCGTCCATCATCGCCCTGGGTATTTCAGCGATTATTTTACTCCCTGTCTATGCCGCTTTACAAAATTCTTATCGCTCCGCAAGCCATTTTCCAACCTTTAGGGTTTATGATAGCTTTGCTTCCGTTTTCGGTAACTTTATTGCCTTTACACCGCCGACAAGCTTAAATGGACTCCCTAACTTATACAGTGGCCTACTAAGCGTCATGTTGGTACCTGTTTTCTTATTTTCAAAAAAAATCAACGTGAGAGAAAGAATCTCCTATTTAGCCATGGCAGGCTTCCTCATTTTAAGTGTGAACATTAACGTGTTAGACTTTATCTGGAACGGGTTTACTGTGACCAATATGTTGCCACGACGCTTTTCTTTCATTGCCTCCTTCCTTGTGGTTGTCATGGCGTATAAGGCTTATTCATTAATGGCCCGTATGACGAAGAAAGACATTTTGGCCATGGCACTTGCGACCCTCTTCTTTCACTTCATGGCTTTAATTGGTGAGCAAAGCAATGCCCATGTTGGCTATAGCATGCTGTTAAGTATCGTGTATTTAGGTCTTTTCATTTTTGGCATGCGTGTTAAAGACAAAGATGTTTTCAAATATGCTGTTTTCTTCGTTATTTTAGTAGAGCTGGCTTTTGCCTCTTATCATGGCGTATACAGCGTGAGAACGACGAGTAGATCTGACTACCCACCCGGCTACGATGAAGTTCAATTGTTACTGACACAGCGCCAACTTTCAGAACCGGACTTCGTTCGAACAGAATTGGGTCGACCACGTACGTTAAACGCGCCTTCCCTTTACGGCTTTAACGGTATCTCTTTCTTCTCATCTTTCGCCAATGTCGATGCAACGCAATTTATGGAAAACATTGGTTTAATTGGTTGGCCCAGTGGCAATCGATTCACTTTTTCATCAACGTCTCCTTTAACCAGTGCGTTCTTAAATCTCCGCTATGTGATCATTCGTGACAATGAACCGATGGGAGATGGCAATTTATGGGAACATGTGGCATCTGAAGGTAATAATCATTTATTTAGAAATCTGTATCACCTGCCTTTTGGCTTTATGGTCAACGAAGCAATCACAGGTTATGTCGGTGATCGTGTCAACCCTTTCAACGCTCAAAACGACTTATTCCAAAGGGCAACAGGTCTTGAAGGCGAGTTGTTTACCCTGATTGATATCATTCATGTTGGACATCGCGATTATGATGTAGGTCGCTTAGGTTTAGGTGAATACACGTTTACCTTACTAGAAGGTGCCCAAGATGGGATGTTCAGATTTAATTACGAAGTCCCAGTAGATGGCCCGTTATATGTTTATGCAAGCTTTCCAGACACCACCCATGCACGGGTTGAAGTCGACGGTAGATACTTACATACTGTTGAAATTAGAAGGCCTTATATTTTCTCTGCGGGGACTTTCCAACAAGGACAACTGGTTTCTATTGAAGCAGATTCAAGTGCGGCAAGTGGAACGGGTACCATCTTTGTTAGCACCTTTGACCAAGAACGCTTTCGTCAAGGTTTTGAGCAATTATCTGCCGAAACGTTAACCCTGATCCACTTTTCAGACGACAGAGTCCGAGGTTCCATCACAGTCGAAGAACCTCGCATCCTTTACACATCACTTCCTTATGCTGGAAACTGGCGCGTGTTAGTCAATGGTTTTGAGGAAGAAATCATCACCATCGGTGGTGCAATGGCCGGTGTTCGCTTAACAGCAGGTACACATATTGTCGAATTTAGATATCATAACCAAAGCGTCAATCTCGGCATGATGATCAGCACGGTGTCTCTTGCTGCTTACGTCGGACTCCTTTGGTTACATCATCGCAAAGGCATTGACATTTTCGACACAGTCTTCAATCGCTTATTTTCTTCTAAAAATAACGAAGATAAAGTGAGCACCATTTTCCTCGGTGCCCTGACTGTTTTAATCAACTGGGTCATGTATATGGTCGCCATACAAGCTTTTAATTTTCCGATGGTCATCGGTAATCTCATCGCTTGGCTTTCAACTGTCGCTTTTGCATTCACAACCCATAAAATATGGCTCCTTAAAGATACTAATTGGTCATCTTCTACCGTGAAAATTCAAATCAAGCAGTTTTTAAGTGCACGTCGTTTAACCGCACTGGTCGATTTAATCGGAATGCCATTTCTATTCTTTCTCGGCATTAATCAAGCCACTTTAGGCATCGAAGGCCTTGAAGCCAAATTAGTCATTAGCGGTGTCATCGTCCTCTTAAACATCGCTTCAAAGAAAAAAACGATGCTTAAATCTGATGAAATCACGCTCCCTGAAGCCTCTGATGATGCGTTCTTTGAATCAGATGAGCCTGATGTTTCTACTGATGATGATGTCCTTGAAGCAGATGAAAGTTCAACCTCTGATGACGATGACAACCTTGCGCCAGAAACCAATGAAATCCACATGCCTGATTCAAACACAGACGACATCCTTGAGCTAGAGGGTCACATCGTCATTGAACTAAACGGTCATCCTGAGTTAGATCCAAACGAAGCAACAACCGATGAAACGGATGCTTCTGATACAGATGAAGCAGCAATTAATGAAACGGATGCTTCTGATACAGACGAAGCGGCAATTAATGAAACGGATACTTCTGACACAGATGAAGCAGCAATTAACGAAACGGATGCTTCTGATACAGACGAAGCGGCAATTAATGAAACGGATGCTTCTGATACAGACGAAGCGGCAATCAGTGAACAAGACGAAGACACGTTCACCCCACCACATCAAAACAAAGAACAGTTAGATTTAACCGATTCATAAGCTTGTGATAACATAACGGAGTAGCCCATCGCTCAAATAGAGACAGGCTACTCCGTTTATTGATTGGCATTTTTTGACTTTTCTTTAACGCTTTGTAAAACCCAAAACCCTTTCTTACGCGTCAGTCTTTCAACATTTCCAAAAACGTCGATCATTTTCTTTTGTGCACTAGCTGCACCGTGTTGCTTCCCAATGACGATGGTTAAAGTCCCCGCTTCTTTCAAGTGATCAAAGGCTTCTTCAAGGATACGATGGACCACTTTCTTCCCAGCCCGAATGGGCGGGTTGCTGACAATGTTCATAAAGGGTTGTGTCACACGCGTATAACCATCACTTTCATAAAGCTCAACATTGTTAATCCCATTTAGCGCCGCATTTTTGACTGCTAACTCAAGTGCACGAAGGTTTACATCGACCAAATGCACCTGTTCAGTTGGACGTCTAAAAGCCAAAACCAACCCGATCACACCATAGCCACAACCTACGTCCAACACATCACCTGGCAAGCCTAATGAATCAAAAGTCTCGATTAACAAACGACTTGCATCATCAAGCTCACCTTTGGAGAAGACACCCGTATCTGTTATAAATCTAAACTTTTTCCCCAACACTTCCACTTGATATTCCTTTTCATTACGTTTTGCATCTTCATCATTTATAAAATAATGTTTCACTACTTCCATCGCCTCCTAAAATAACTCGTACAGTACTCGTCAATTATACAAGGGCTATGCTTGATTTTCAAGTGTTTTTAACATGTGCCCCATTTAACCCGCCAGCTATTTGAACATCAGACATGTTATTCCCCTTACCATTGTTAAAAGATCACCTAAATTGCCAATTTCATTTTCCTTGTTTGATGACCCTTCAGAATTCACGGCATCATTAAATGTAAAAAATGTAAAAATATCTTGGATATCATCATTTTTCACTTGACAAAAACCCCGCTCTTCACTATACTTAGGAGATGGAGTCAAACTCTCCAGAAAAGGAAAAGGAAGTGAAAAATATGTTGAAAAAAAGCACAGTGTTATTGCTTGTTTCTGTTCCCGCTTTACGTGGTATCACCCCAACTGTTGCAGCCATTGCCAATGAGATTTCAGAAGCAAACGGACACAATCTTCAAACTGCTTTAACTGACATAGAAATACCCGCTATACCCGGATCACCTATCATCTCAGGTGTTCCAACAATTCCAGAGCTAACGGCACTATCCGATAGTTTAGAATTGCCAACAGATCCAATTGAAATACCAACTACGCCTAGTGTGCCCACACTACCTCCACTAGAAGATCATCTACCACTCCCAACAGAAACACCAGATTTACCTGAGATTCCAGAGCTAGAAGTTTCTCTTGACATTCCTGAATTGGAAATACCTGAATTACCAGGCATACCTGCGATGCCAGAATTAGAAGTTTCTCTTGACATTCCTGAAATCCCAGCTGTTACAACAGATCCAATTGAAACGCTGGAAATACCTGCGATGCCAGAATTAGAAATTTCTCTCGACATCCCTGAAATTCCAGAACTAGAAGTCTCTCTTGACATTCCAGAGATTCCAGCATTAGAAGTTTCTCTTGAAATTCCTGAACTAGAAACACCTGAATTACCAGGCATACCTGCGGTTCCAGAGCTAGAAGTTTCTCTTGACATTCCTGAGATTCCAGAGCTAGAAGCTTCTCTTGACATTCCTGAACTAGGATTCGGCTTAGTACCAGCACCAGGCTTTCCAGCCCTACCACCTGCTTTACCAGATGGCAATGTGGAACCTGGCATAAACATGACTCACATGGTCACGTTCACAGATCGATTCTGTGATCCAGTCTCACCGTTTCAAACTGTCTTCCATGTAGAAAACGGAACTGCCTTAGGTGATCTAATGCCACCTGACCCGACTTGTCCGACAGAAGGTTGGATTTTTGGCGGATGGGTAACAATGCTTTACCAACTCCCATTCACATCAATCACAAATGTTTATACAAATTTAGTCATTTACCCAATTTGGCTTGAAGCAGAGGAAGAGACAACTGAACCGACTGAGCCAACTGAAGAGCCGACTGAGTCAACTGAAGAAGAGACAACTGACCCAACAGAAGCTCCGACTGAGCCGACTGAAGAAGAAACAACAGAAGCTCCAACTGAGGAAGAGACTACTGAAGAGCCGACTGAGCCAACTGAGGAAGAGACAACGGAAGCTCCAACTGAAGAGCCGACTGAGCCAACTGAGGAAGAGACTACTGAAGCTCCAACTGAAGAACCGACTGAGCCAACTGAGGAAGAGACTACTGAAGCTCCAACTGAAGAACCGACTGAGCCAACTGAGGAAGAGACAACGGAAGCTCCAACTGAAGAACCGACTGAGCCAACTGAGGAAGAGACTACTGAAGCTCCAACTGAGGAAGAGACTACTGAAGCTCCAACTGAGGAAGAG
>WRKJ01000045.1 GCA_009778135.1 Defluviitaleaceae bacterium | reverse complement strand
GCCTGCTTTCCATCTGACGTTGCACTTAAATAACCTTGCGGCTTGTTCATCATGAGATAAGCAAATGGTTGGTAAAACAGTGCATCGCCAAAAGCCGTCACTTGTTGTCGATTCACATCCACATGAAAGCCAGCTGACGTCACGACTTCGCCATCTACTCGGACTGCTTTTTGCTTCAACATTTTTTTCACATGAGACCGAGAATCTCCTGTCACATGGGCTAAAAATTTATCTAATCTCATTTTCTTCTCCCTTTTACGACTATTGCAAACAAAAAAATCATACCTTATAACAACGACTTTCTCTAAGGAGTGATTTTATGTTTAAACCAAGACAGCAGCGTGCAGGTCGAAACCAACAGCCACAAAATCCCATTTCTGATATGGAACAATTTTATCTGCATCAATACTTCGGACCGCAAGCTGGTTCACCACCCACACCACCTCCTATGAAACATCCTTATGCAACTGATGTTGCTCATCCTTCCCCTTATCTCGAGTTGGAAAAACTGCAACAGTTAGAACTGCGCATTGCGCGCATTGAACAATCTTTAGGTTTTTTTCCGACGAAGCCACCCGTAGATCCGCGCATAAGATAATCGGTCACCAAACAGCAATTTCCCCAAATCAAAATAAATGACCAAACTCACATACACAATGCCACCAACAAGGCCTGTAATTAAAACATAAAGGCTCGCTTGCCCCCGTGATGCTGTATAATCCAAAACCGAGTTCAATCCTTGACTTGTCAACCAAACTGAAACGGCCATGACGGCCACAAACACGCAAATAGAAAGATGACGCTTTAAAATGAGGCGGGTTTGAATCCCGATCGTTTTTTGAATTTCGACATAATTCATCACAATGCAAAACGCATAAGCAATCATCGTTGACCAAATCGCACCATTGACTTCAAAATGAGGAATTAAGATCAGATTCCCCACCCATTTAATCACGGAAGCAACGACTAAAAAAACAAGGGCTTTATACTGACGTCCAATGCCTTGGATGATGGCTGCGATAATGCTGTTAAACGCTAAGAAAAAACCAATAAATGCCCCGGTTCCAAACATGGCACCTCCGATGACATTAATGTCTGTATATCCCCGATTAAACAACATGACATAAATGGGGGTTGACAATAAAGCCATACCCACGACAGCTGGAAGGGTCACAACAGATGTCAACAAAATAGCTGTTGTCAAAATCCGATGAACTTCAGTAAAGTCTGCCAGCCTCATTTTTTCTGTTACTTCTGTCACCAAGGGTTGACCGAAAGCAATGGCAAAAGAAACAGGCACCATAATGACTTTAGAAAGCGCTGTTGCGTAAATGCCGAAAATAGATTCTGCCAGTTCAGGTTCGACGCCAGCTTGAATCATGCCATTGTTGAATGTGACCGTATCAATCAATTGAAACCAAGTTGCCACCAAACTTAAAACAGCAAATGGTAAGGCATAAGACAACAATTCTTTAAACAACATATAAGTCGACTGTTTAGAATGCGACACAGACTTCACAAGTAACGCATTAAAGCCGGGTCGCTTTTTGAGCCATTGTTGATATAAAAAATACAATGAAATCACACCTGCCACAACAGCTGAAAATACTGAAATCGTAACTGCCATTTGAGTCGTTCCATTAAACAAACGGATCACCGTAAAAGAACCGACAACAATTAAGATAACCCGAACGAGCTGTTCAATAATTTGAGAGACAGCTGTCGGTGTCATGTCTTGATTGCCTTGAAAAAACCCACGTAAAATAGACATCGGTGGAATCACAATGACAGCCAAGCTAACGGTTCGAATGACGCGAACCACATCTTCATGAGAATTGTACGTCCCTTCAGCAGTTGCCAACGCACGACTGGCCATCCAAGGCGCGCCGAACCACATGATAAAAAAGCAAACAATTCCCAAAACGATCATGACAAACATGCCCAACCTAAAAATATGACGGGACGTGTCATAGGCACCATCAGCATTGTACTTAGAAATAAACTTGGCAATGCCAACTGGAATACCAAGGGTTGATAATGTCAAAAACAAACTATAAGGCGCATAGGCATAGGCATAAAGCGCTAAACCTGCTGGTCCGACCAACTGTTGAAAAGGAATCACATATAACAGTCCCAACAAACGTGCCAAAATCATACTCAAAGATAAAACCATAGCCCCCTTCATAAACCGACTCGACATCACATGCACGCCCTTCACCCAAAATTTACCCTATCCGATCATTTTACAACAAAACATTAAAAATGACAACATGGTTATGCTTATTCTAACCCAAACGACAAAAAACTATGTCGATTTTCAAGTTCAATCAGACATATTCTGCTTTCGATCAGGTTCAATGGTGATATTTTCTCGCCGATTATCCAATGGGTTTTTATTCCGATACTTCACGTCCCCTTCATGAACATCAAGCAAAAAATGTGCCAATAGCAAACCATCCGTATTCACCACATAAGGCTGGCCATTGGCTCGCTTTTTTTTCAGCCAAACATGTCCACTGCTAACAACTGCTTCTAAATCCGACACATCAATTAAACATTGTCCCACTTCACGTGCGTATCGGTCTTTAAGGCTGATGCTGATCCCATCTTCAACACTTTTATAAGCGTTGGGTATCGTTTTAACATCGTAAATTTCTAAATTAGCCCGTCTATTATCCAGTAAATCCCCATTTAAATGACGAATGGGCGCATGTGGTGAGCAAGCTAAAATCGCTGCCGCAACAGGCGTTCGTTTCGCATGGCCATCTTTGAACGTTTTGCTTTCAACGACCTGAGCGTCAAGCTCAGTGTTCCAAACGGCACGCCAATTTTCAAAAGCTTGAATGTGATTCAAATCGGTTGCATCAAAAAGTGCCGTAACAGGCTTTCCTTTTTTCGTGTACGCTGTCAACTTTCCGACTTGACCTTCGATGATGAGTTCATGAGGTTGATGTTCATTTTTTTTGCGACGCATTTAACTTCCTACCTTTCGTGTGACAAATAATTGTCGATCTTGATCTCCTTCAACAGTTAAAACAGCAAATCCAGCTTCCGTTAACCAAGCTTCATATTGCGACCTTTCAAACGTCCGTTGCGCATGGTATTCCACAGTTCGACGATAACAGCCATCTGTCTGTTTCGCAAAAAGGGTTAATTCATGAACAACCGATAAAGGATCACAGCCTGCTTCAACTTGCCAAATGTATGTTAAATCATCGTCATTTTCTACATAAAGATAATCTTTAAACGTTTCTGTCATTTTATAAGGCGTATGGACGTCAAAAATGAAAAAACCTTCGTTCGTTAATGTTGAATGAACACTTGCTAAGGTCTGCTTAACATCAGCTTCCGTTTCCAAGTAGTTAAAGGCATCAACAGCAATTAACACACAGTCATAACCCTTTAAGCCCTCGAGTTCGCGCATATCACGGTGCAGAAATGTCATCGTGATGTGTTGCTCTCGGGCTTTTTCACTGGCCACCACAAGCATATCTTCAGATAAATCAACACCTGTTACTGCGTAGCCTACTTGCGTCAATGCCAAAGAAAGGGTCCCTGTTCCACAGCCAACATCTAGAACGTGACACCCCTTTTCAACATGTTTTTCAATGTGTTGAACCCACCACGTATAATCCACATCTGTCATCATGTGATCGTAATAATAAGCAAAGCCGTGATAGCCCATTAACTTAACCACGCTGAGAAATCGACACGCTCAGCATCCCCCCATAACTTTTCAAGGTGATACTTGGTTCTCATCTCTTCATTAAAAACGTGAACGACAATGTCACCAAAATCAGCAAGCACCCACTGACCATTTCGATGACCTTCAATGTATTTGAGGCTAAATGTTGGATCAGCATCTAAATCTTTTAATTCACGTAAAACCCCTGCGATGATTCTTTCATTTTTCGCCGTTGAAATGACCATAAAATCATACAATGCAGAATGTTTTCTCATGTCTAACACAACCATATCTGTTAAATGCTTGCTATCTAATGCCACGATTAATTTTTTTAATTTTTCCATTTATTCATCTCCTAATTGATGTTCATCACCATGCATGGGATCACACATGTGAAAAACGGGTAGCATCAATTTCCAAAACTGGTCCATTGACTTTTAAACCGACATGTCCATTTTCTCTTTATAATACCCATAAGCCGCTAACGTATCCGGATGCATGCCGAGTCCTAATCCAGATACTTTCCCCACTTTCTGCTTTAATATTTCATAAACCGCTTGATCCAGTTGATCCCAATATGCACGAACTGCCATACAGCCTTCAAACTGTCGATTCGGTTCTGTATAATCTGCAACAAAAATAACTTTTTCAAGCTGAGACATCTTTGCCCGACCTGTCGTATGGTATTTTATCGCGTTTAAAACATCAACATTTTCAATCCCAAATTTTTCTTGGGCGACAGAGGCACCCAGCGGTGCATGCCACACTTTCGGACTGTATGCAAGATAATCCGTCTCACCTTTTTCAATGAGTAGGCTTTTCGCTTCTTCAAAATCCTGCTCTTTCACCACATCATGAACCAAAGCAGCCAGCTTCGCAGCTGTCACATCCACACCGTGACGACTTGCCAATGTTGCTGCTGTTTGTACAACGCCTAATACATGTCGAAATCTTTTTTCAGACATGTTCTTTTTAACCTCATCTGTAATCTCATCGAATTTCCAACTCATTTAACATGCTCCATTTCATTTTTAGTTAAACTCAAAAGATCGACGGACGGATAAAAACACCGACACCCACCGGTGCATGAACATGAACTTCTTGCTTACCGCTCGGCGCCGTGATAAAGCCGAGTCCAGAAATCACAATATCTAACTTTTCATCACGTAGATTAAATACATGACGCTTAAACGGACGCAACTGATCTTCATCTCTAATCACTGGTGTTAACAACGTCCCTGCATGGTTTTCCCATAACGCTTTCGCATTATCAAGCTTCGTCCGATGAATCTTTAACTCATTTGAAAAATAGCTAATAAAGCTCGCTCGGCTACCCGTCACAAAATCAAAACGAATCAACCCACCGACATATAAAGTCTGATTGGCATTCAGCTGATACACCCCAGGTTTAATTTCTTTTTTAGGTGTCATGATTTTGAAATCCTTTTTATCAATATAATGCACCAATTGATGTTCATTAATAATCCCCGGTGTATCAATGATGGACGACCCTTTATCTAACGGAATCTCAATCAAATCGAGGGTTGTTCCCGGAAAATAAGAAGTGGTAATCAATGTCTCACTTTCACCGGCGTATTGACGGATTAATCGGTTAATAAACGTAGACTTACCCACATTGGTACAACCGACGATATAAACATCACGTCCTTTTCGATACTGGTTGATCAACGTCATTAATTCATCAATGCCATGCCCTTTTTCCGATGAGATGACTGCAATTTCAAGCGGTGTCATCCCCATGTCACGGACTTCTTTATTGAGCCAATGCTTGACTTTTCCAGGGTTAACTGAACGTGGCAATAAATCAATTTTATTAGCAGCCACAATTAAATCATTGCCACCAATGTGACGAATGAGTCCTTTCACAATGGTGCCTGTCACATCAAAGACATCAATGAGGTTAACAACGAGCGCGTCCTGCTTGGCAATGCCTTGGAGTATTTTTAAAAAATCATCATTGGTCAATGTCGTATCCATGATTTCATTATAATGTTTCAACTTAAAACATCGTTGACAGTAAACGATGCCTGCTTCACCTTTGTTCAAACTCGAAGCAGGTGTATAACCCACTTGTTCCTTATCATCGGTTTGAATTAAAACACCACAACCGATACAATTTAATGCTTCCATAGTCTACCTCGTGTTTCTCAATTTTTAAAACAGCCCTGTTTTTTCCAATTCATCTCTCTACTTAAATGCCAAACTACCTAAGTCATCATCATCTTCGAATGTCATCATATACAACGCGTTCAAAAAGAAATCTGATTTTTCATTTATTTCATACAGGATGTGTACATCTTGCGTCACAACATCCCTTTCAAGATTTGTCACTTCAATCGGTTACGCCGTTTTTAGTTAATATGGGGTGGCACTGGCAAGCCACGTTTTTTTAATCGTTTTACAACAAAGCGTTCAATTTTACGGTTAAACTTCGTAATGTCTTCATCTGCTGATAGCTTAACCGGTCTCACTAAAATCATGTATAACCGCAGGCGCTTTGCAACAGCCACGTCCGTTAACAGTTGATCACCGATAAAAACAACTTCATTTCGTTTATAACCTTTCATATAGCGGCGGACTTTAAACGCAAGCGGCTTGTAAACGAACCCATAAGCATCAATTTCTAACTGCTCAGCAAAAACCCGAACGCGCGCTGCATTGTTATTCGAAGCGATTTTGACAACAAACCCGATCTCTTTCGCTTTTTTCAACCATGCTAACACATCAGCTGTCGGCACAGCCACATCGCTACCGACCAATGTATTGTCAAGGTCCGTTAAAATGAGTCGTTTTCCCATCTCATATAACTTGTCTAAATCAATTTCCAAAATGTTTTCGACATAATGGTCGTATGTAAAATATTTAAGCATTAACATTCTCCTATTTTGAGCCCCCGGTGATGATCGTACTGACTGTCACCCTTTTTTCGCACGTGGATGTGCTTCTTCAATGACTTTTTGCAAATGTGATCTACTCATATGGGTGTAAATCTGTGTTGTTGAAATATCAGCATGTCCCAACAACTCTTGAACAATACGTAAATCTGCGCCATTTTCGATTAAATGCGTGGCAAAAGCGTGTCGCAACTGGTGTGGCGATAACGCTTTTTTAATCCCAGCCACTTGTGCTTGCTGTTTTAAAATTTTCCAAAACCCTTGCCTTGATAACCGTCCCCCTAACCGATTTAAAAACAACGCATCGTGCCTACTGTTTGCTTTTAAAAACTGTTGTCTCGACCCTTTTAAATAAGCATCTAGCGCTTCAATGGCTATTTCTCCAATGGGAACAATCCGTTCTTTTCCACCTTTTCCCAAGCAGCGAATAAATCCCATTTCCAAATAAAGATCTGCGACATTCAAAGCCAGCAACTCTGAGACGCGCATCCCCGATGCATATAACAATTCAATCATGGCTTGATTGCGACATTCAATGCAAGAACCTGCTGTCAAACTGTCGAGTAAGCGTGTCACTTCTGCTAAACTTAACACAGTTGGTAAATGTCTGTTCAGTTTAGGACTTTCAATCAATTCACAAGGACTGGCTTGAATGTTTCCTTCCATGACTAAATAATCATAAAAGGCACGCAAAGTCGACAGATGGCGAGAAACAGTCGCAGTGGCTAATCCACGGTCGTAAAGCACTGCTAAATACTGCTGTAAATCGGATTTAACAACAGCTTTAACAGAAAGGTTTCGTTCAGTTAAAAAGGTTAAAAATGACTGAAGATCAAACGCATAGCTTTTAATTGTGTTGTCACTTAAACGTAAGTCGATCAGCAAATGCGTTAAAAATCCTTCTAAAACTTCAGTTTCTTCCATCTGACCACCTGCTTATTTTCCGCTTTTTGCTTCCCATTGGCTACGCAGCGCTTCTGCTTTGCACCTGCCTGTTTATCATTTATTCAAGAACCTTGTCCGTCTTACTCATATTATACTTGATTTCACACATTTTTACAATGCTTCAAGGTTCAAATTGAAATGTTAAGTCATTTCTTTTGTTAACCAAGCATCGCACTTCAAAAAAATACTGAAAAGCTTTTATTCGCTTTCAGTATTTTTCATTTTCACTTTTCAGTGCAACTTTCCCAACATTAGTTTTCTTCTAATTCATAGGAAACCACGTCATTTAAAATTTCTTCAAGCGCAAGTCCCACACTTTTTTCACTGACTGCCTCTGGTAATGTTTCTACATGATCCATCTGTGACATGCCTTCATTTGAAATTTGACGCGCCCGTTTAGCCGCAATATATGCAATTTTATATTTTGAATCAATTTTTTCTAACAACTTATCAACTGAAGGTTCTCTCATTGACATTTAAAATCCCTACTTTCTCAACCTACTTAAAAATCTCTGCGTGACTCATTTACCACCATGTAGCGTTTGCAACCTAAACGCAAAGGCTTCCGATTACATCAACAAATTCAACTAAAAATCAATTTTCTAAAGGGTGCTGATACGACTCAATTTGGATTTAGAATTTTCTGTCGATAGCCTTCAAGTACGCGATCACTCCTTGAATGTTGTGCATCAATAATCGCCATAATGCGGTTTTTAGCATTTTCTACCGTGTCATTGATCACAATGTAATCATATTCATGAGCCAGTCCGATTTCAACCTCTGCTTTTTTCATCCGTCCAGCAACCCTCGCAGGGTCTTCTGTTCCACGGTTAATGATGCGGTAATGAAGTTCATCCATACTCGGTGGTGCAACGAAAATAAAACAAGCATCTGGCATGACTTTTTTAACTTGAAGTGCACCTTCTACTTCTATTTCTAACATGACATCTTTACCAGCGTCTAAACGTTTTTGGACATCATCAAGGGGTGTCCCATAAAAATGACCAACAAATTCAGCATGTTCGAGAAATTTGCCTTCTGCAAGGCGTTGTTTAAACACCTCGTGCGTGACAAAGAAATAATCTTTGCCATCGACTTCACCCACACGTGGTTTTCTAGTCGTCATGGAAACTGAATATGCTAAACTGTGGTGGCTTTCTTCAAACACTTTTGCACGCACTGTCCCTTTTCCAACACCGGATGGGCCAGACAAAACAATGAGGACCCCTTTATCAATTAATTCCATTTTTTTACCTCGCCTTATCAAAGTCACTATTATCATACCACATTTTAATGAAAATTAATAGCATTTAATCCCTTGTCTTGAATCAAAAGATCACCAATCTTTAGCAGCTCTTATTTGAGGTATTTTATAAGTTTTCCATATTTTCGGACTAGAACGCATCCGACCATGAGCCAAAACGCCAAATGGGTCTTTTAAACCGCTCGGGACATCCAGGGTCACTGATTGATTAATGGCACCATGATGGGCACGACCGACTTCGTGTCCGTCAACATTCATGCGTCGACTTGAACTTCCAATCAAAGCACCTGTTTGCTGCACGAAATCTCGATGATTATAGAAATTCAAATGCGCATTAATTAATGCCTGGGTAGACGTAAGCAATCGATAATCATACATAGCCGGTGTCGCTGTGTTAAGCAACGTAATCTGATCCAGATTGAAACCATCGTCCCCACTGGCATTTCTTTGTGCTAAAATATTCAACCCGATGTTTGCAGCATTGCCACCATGACTATAACCAACCAGTAAAATTTCTGCAAATGGATTTTTTTTCAAAATGTCATGCAAATAATTGGCAATGATTGTTCCGCCTGTATGTCGACTATCTGACTGATTACGTCCGCCCCAGTCAGGCAAATAAACATTTTCTTCAGGGACATTAAAAACGGCCATCAGGTGTTTTTTTACATCGCTTTCTTCCCATTGATCACGGCCACCTTTACCGAATCGCCTTTGAATCGGATTCAAAACACTTCCATGTACCAAGATGAGATAGCGGTAGTCATTTACAAGTTGTGACTTTTGATCTGATGTCACTTTTTCTCCCTCCAAATGTAAGTTAACGCAACATGCTTTAAATGCGTACATCGTTTTTACACGAAATGAAAACCACCGAAACGGTGGTATGTCATATCCTATAGGACTTCTTCGACCCCAATCACACCTGGCACTTCTTCTAACAAGGCTTCTTCAATACCACCCGCAAGGGTGTCATCAATGAAGGCACAACCTGAACAAGCACCTAACATGCGCACATACACAATCCCATCTTCAAAGCTTACAAACTCAATATCGCCACCATCACGTTGTAAATACGGACGTAACTTATCAAGGACGTCGACAATGCTTTTAACTGTTGCTTCATGATCCATTTTCATCCACCTCAACTTCATACTTTCTTCATATTATAACGGAAATGACGCAAAATAGCAATCTTTTCGCCGACTTGATTACGCTACTTCTGCAAAATCTTCTCCATTTTCCGCCCTTTAGCTCACTCATCTACCGGCTCTTTTGCATCGATGTCTTCAATCCGACATCCTCAACTTTAAAAAATGGATAGAAAAAGCAACGACATTTTATTTTCTAAGTCAAATCACTTTACAACCGTCGTTTATTTCAGTTATAATTCATCTAAAAGTGTAAACGCGTTTTAGCTATGCGCGAAAGGAAGGTTGACCATGAAGAAAAAAGTCGCAGTTATTTTTACCGGTGGTACCATTTCCATGACGTTAAACAGTGAGACAAAGGCTGCCACACCGACGTTGACAAGTACTGACATTATGTCACTTGTCCATCACATCAAAGATTTTACCGACTTAGAATTAATTGATTTTTCCGCCATTCCAGGTCCACATATGACGCCAGAAAAAATGATGGCGTTAAGCAAGGTGGTTGAGAAAAAAGCAAAAGAGTCCCATATCGACGGCATTGTCATCACACATGGGACTGATAATTTAGAAGAAACTGCTTTTTTACTTGATTTAACCGTTACGACTTTTAAACCTGTCGTCGTGACTGGATCGATGCGAAATGCGTCTGAACTCGGCTATGATGGACCCAGTAATTTAGCCTCTGCTATTTTAACGGCACTTCATGAAGATTCTCGTGGACGTGGCGTATTGGTCGTTTTAAATGATGAAATCAATGCGGCCCGTGAAGTCACTAAAACACACACCATGAGTCTCGATACCTTTAAATCGTTAGCGTTCGGACCACTTGGCATTGTCGATTCTAATCATGTTATGTATTACCGCAAAACGACATTTAAACAAATCAAATTAACGACCCAAGAAATGGTGTCAGATGTGGCACTGATTAAAGTCGCATCAGGCATGGATTCACGACTTATTGACTTTTTAGTCCATGAATCTGTCGCAGGGATGGTCATTGAAGGCATGGGGCGTGGTAATGTTCCCCCTGGACTCATGCCAGGTATCCAACACGCCATTGAGCACAACATCCCCGTCGTTTTAGTCTCCCGTAATCCACTGGGACGTCTTATGCCCTCTTATGGCTATGCAGGTGGCGGGCTAAGCTTAAAAAAAGCAGGTGTCATCATGGCCAGTAACTTAAACGGACAAAAAGCACGTATCGCTTTAATGTTGGCATTAGGTCAAACCAAGAACTTGGATGAGCTAACAGCACTTTTTCAACAATTTTCATCGGTTTCATGAGTAAGCGTGAAACGATCCGCTTTGATCAAAAAATCAAAGGTGCTTCTAAATCCAATGCTGGTTTCGTTCCGATATGTTGTACTTTATTTTGATAGTTATTGCCCAACTGATAGATGCGAAGACTATCTTCTTCTTGATTAATCACCGTTGTCAATTTAATCTTCAAACTCGCCAGCTGACTAGCATCAACGATACATTCAAAAACAGAGTTTTGAACCCGTTGGCCGTGGTTTTGACAAATTTTCGCAACTTTTTGTAACCGTCTTCTCCCCATTGCTGTTGTTGTCTTCACATCATATGTCACCAGTACTAACACAACCCTCACCTACTTCCATAAAAATGGTGGATATTCGTCTAAATCCCCACGTAAATATCTTGCCAATAACAAAGCTTGTACATGAGGAACAAGTCCCCACGGTATTTTTTCTTTCAAATAAGGATGCGTCAGTTGCTCTTGTTTGCGGGTTTGCCAAGCAGATAAAAATGCTTTTCGAGCTTCGTCAGTCATCATAACCGCGCCATTCTCTTTTTTAACGAAGTCATGCTTTTGCATGATTTTTTTATTAATCAGTGATAGCACGAAGCGATCAGCAAGGACGCTGCGTAACTCTTCCATCACATCCAAAGCCAGAGAAACCCGACCAGGTCGTTCTCGATGTAAAAAACCGACATACGCATCTATTCCAACACCTTCAAGGGCAGCCGCGACATCATTTGCTAAAAGTGTATAAGCAAATGATAACATGGCATTCACATGATCTAAAGGTGGTCTTCTCGACCGGTTGTGAAAATAAAAATCTTCTTTTTGCTGTAGAATCATATGGTCGAAAATTTGATAATAACTAAAAGCGGCTTGACCCTCCAGCCCACGAAGCACCTCTAAGTCATCACACACTCTAACCGCCTTAATGACTTCTGATAAATGGTTAGAAACTTCTTTAAACTTGGCGACATCAATTCTAAGACCATGATCCCTAACCGTGCGCTCAAGGATCCACTTGCTGTTATAGACCTTTCCTATAATAAAATTCCGAGCCACATGACATGAAGCCGTTAAATCATCCGATACTCGGTACTGCTTTTTCCTTAACACAACATTCCCATTACTTTCCCCAATCACACGGGCTAGAAACCTGCCATTTGGCTTCAGAAAAACAATTGAAATATGTCGCTTTGCACAATACCCCATTAAAGCAGGACTTGCACCTGTGTAGCCAAATGTAACAATTGACTCCAAATTATGAAGCGGAACACGCCCAAGCTTCGTATCATTTTGCAACACCACAACATTATCACCGTCCAATGATAAATAGATGTCTGGTTGGGTGATGAACAGCGTATTTAATAACTTTCGCATGACTTTGACCTACCTTGATTTAATTTATGTGACAATGTGAGGGACTGACGCTAATGCCAACTGGATAAAAAAGCAATTTACACTTGATGAGAACATTATCTTTTGGCGTTCGCTTCTTGTAGAGGTACGACGACGATTGCTGAGTTTTCTAGTGTCCAGGCATGCAATTTCAATCCACGCACCCATATAGGGTGCGACACACAAACTGGAGAGGTTGTCAAGGAGTGGAGGTATTTCAATCCACGCACCCAGTAGGGTGCGACTTTCTCTACTTGCGTGTGTCTACAGATCAACAAGTTGCGTGTGTCTACAGATCAACAAGCATTTCAATCCACGCACCCATGTAGGGTGCGACCTGCCAGTTCTTGCGATAGACTCTCTATCCCGCTAATTTCAATCCACGCACCCATGTAGGGTGCGACCGCCCAGATTTTTGTATCGAAAACATGTCTAATCGATTTCAATCCACGCACCCATGTAGGGTGCGACGATTATCAACACTAAAGATAAAAACTTAGGCACAATTTCAATCCACGCACCCATGTAGGGTGCGACTTAAAATGAGCGACAAAGCAAAACTAATAAAAAATTTCAATCCACGCACCCATGTAGGGTGCGACGAAAATATACAGCTATGACAATCCACCCGATGGTATTTCAATCCACGCACCCATGTAGGGTGCGACGTTTAAGTTCTGCCTTCCCCTCAATTTCTCTTCTATTTCAATCCACGCACCCATGTAGGGTGCGACATGCTGGAGGCAGGAGCGAATATCAAAGCACTCCAAATTTCAATCCACGCACCCATGTAGGGTGCGACAAAAATGATTTCTATGCTTGAAGAAGCAGTAAATATTTCAATCCACGCACCCATGTAGGGTGCGACAATTTCCCTAATGGTATTTTGGACTTCGGCATAAATTTCAATCCACGCACCCATGTAGGGTGCGA
>WRKJ01000044.1 GCA_009778135.1 Defluviitaleaceae bacterium | reverse complement strand
ACAGTTGAAGAACGAGAGATGTTAGGCAGGCAACAGGCAAACTGGGGTACTGTCAGACTTTTAGGTGGTGGAATTGTTCTCATTGCCAGTGGTGGCACATTCTGATAATGGTAACATAGTAATTCATTTTAATTGGAATCCAGCTCTAAACTTGGTAGATGATTTTAAATTTGTTCATCCAACAAAGATTCCTATAGTAATAGATTAAAATATAATGTGAGGGTATATATTATGGGCAATATAAAAATAGAGAAAACTGATTCAGATTTAGACTTTGATGTAGTGTATTTTAGTATAGAAGTAAGAAATCAAGGTTATCCAACGACAGGTGATTTAGGCTTTGTTGGAAGTGTGCTTATGTACGGATATATGGGGCGAGTTGAATTTCAGGAAGTGGGCACTAGAGTTATAGAATTTTCTTTAAATCCGACTGAAGGCTATTGCTTCCAACTTTCTGAGACTCTTTTAGGAGCTGATGGAAATCTGTTAATTGAGTTTTTACCAACAATTCATACTGGGTGTGTGGAAATTAAGATATGTTCGGAAATTAAAATCAATACGAATAGGACAGAAAGATGTGAATTTTATATTAAAAGTGAACTAGGCTTAATTGAACAATTTGGGAAAAGATTGAAATCTTTTGCGGAACAAGGCGGTTTGCAAGAAGTAAATTTACATACAATGAATAATGAGTAAACAGATTATTTCAAGTTTAAAAATAAATAGCGTAGAGTTTCGTAAGTAACGGCTCAATATCTTGAGCAAAAATTTCTAAATTCAAGAAAACGATAACGCATGGTACGAATTGTAGGAGTTGTATAAGGATGATTTTGACTTATATGGGAAATGACAGACCGATTGAGTTTGAAAAAGGAGTAGACTATTTTGCATTTGAAATAGATATTGATTTAAGAAGTAGTAGAGCAGTGTATCGAGTGGTAAATTCTTATGGTGAAATTGGATGCTATCATACAAACCAATTTGAAATGAAGACAAACTCACTTGAAGATATGATGTTTATTGAAAATGAGGAATTAAAAGGCTATACAGTTCGGTTAAAAAGTATTCAAGAATTAGATGACGTGTGTGAAGATGTTAATGGTGTTTGGCTTGCATATCATGATGGAAATAAAGAACTGGAAGATAAAATACATGAGATTTTGAAAAAGCAAGCTGAAAAAGAAGGTTTTCTCCTTGAAAAAGTAGTAGCTGTATAAAATTCGCATAGTTTAACGATTTTAAAGTCCGCATGATTGCGAAAATTACGCCAGAATGGTATAATACTTAAAAGTGTAAACGAGCGTGTTAACCCCTGAAAAGGGAATTTTTAAAAAGAGGGTACAGCAATGGATGCAAGATCTGTAGCATTTCAAGCGTTATTAATGGTAAGGGTCGAAGGTGCTTATAGTAACGAAGCTTTACAAAAAGTTTTTTCTGAACATCAGCTGTCAGCTTTAGATAAAGGGTTGGTGACGGAAATTGTATATGGAACATTAACGCATGAGCAGTTGTTGGACCATTGGCTACAACCTTATTTTCAAGGTCGTGTTAAAGTGTGGATTCGTATTTTACTTGCGATGACACTTTATCAAGTGGTCTATCTTGAAAAAATCCCTAGCTATGCAGCGATAGATGGTGCAGTTGAAATTGCCAAAGGTCGCGGTGGGGCGTTCAATGGGAAAACTGTCAATGCTATTTTAAGGAAAGCAACATCTGGTGACGGATTGCGAGAGGTCGACGAGCAAGAAGAATTAAATCGATGGGCGATCGAATATTCACATCCGGAATGGTTGATTCGTTTATGGCACGCTCAGTTTGGACATGTTCGAACTTTTGAGATGTTACGAGCAAATAATAAACGTGCCAAAATGGTATTGCGAGCCCATTCACGTTTGATAGATAGGGATGAATTGATGAAGCAACTAGCTTCTGAAGGGGTAACTTGCATCCCAGGTCGTTTGTGTGAGACAGCTGTTGTGATCACCTCGGGAAATCCATTGACAACGCATGCGTTTAAAGCGGGACTTTTTTATGTCCAAGATGAAGCGTCCATGTTGCCAGCCATGGCGCTTTCTCCTAAAGTGGGCGCTCATGTTTTAGATGTATGTGCTGCGCCAGGTGGGAAGGCTTTTCATCTGGCTGAGATGGTGGGTGAACATGGGGTTGTGCACGCGCATGATATTTATGACCATAAGATTGCCCGTATCAAAGAAAATGCCAAACGTCTAGGTATTCACCATGTTGAAGCTTCTATTTGTTCAGCTTTGGAACTTCATCACATTTATGAACCAGAAAGCTTTGATTATCTATTGGTTGATGCTCCGTGTTCGGGTCTTGGGATTATGAGGCGACATCCTGAGGTTAAATTCAGAAAAAAACCAGAGGATTTGGATGCAATTATTTCAATTCAAAAGGCTATTTTAGCCAATAGTGCAGCGTTTTTAAAACCTGGTGGACGACTTGTTTATAGCACATGTACAGTGAATAAAAAAGAAAATCAACGTCAAGTTGAAACTTTTTTAAAAGAAAATAAAGGTTTTGAACTCGATCCGAGTTTTGAAGGAAGAATGCCTGCTCGTTTAAAGCCTCATTTTGAACAGGGGATGCTGCAATTATTTCCTCAAGATTTTGAAACAGATGGATTCTTTGTCGCATCTTTGGTTAAATTAAAAAAATGAAGAAAACTTCAAAAGGAAATGGTATGATGAATAAACGGTCGATTTACGGTTTGACAATGGATGAATGGGAAGACTTTGTTGTGACAAATGGACAACCTAAGTTTAGAGCTGCACAAATTTTTGACTGGCTTTATGTGAAGCAAGTGGCCAGCTTTGATGAAATGTTAAATGTGCCAAAAGCATTAAAAGCGTTAATGACTAACGTTTTTGATTTCACAACTTTCGAAGTTGTTAGGCATCAAGAAGCCAGTGATGGCACGCATAAATTTTTATTCCGCTTGCCTGATAAGAACACCATTGAAACGGTATTGATGAAACATGCTTATGGGTTATCGATTTGTGTAACGACGCAAATCGGTTGTCGCATTGGTTGCTCCTTTTGTGCCTCGACCATTGGAGGACTTGTACGAAACCTTGAAGCGGGAGAAATTGTGGGACAAGTCGTTCATGTGGCACGTGCGTTACAAGTCCGTATTGGTCATGTTGTGGTAATGGGAATTGGTGAACCTTTTGAAAATTATGGTGCACTAACGAACTTCATTCATATTATTAATCATGACAAAGGGCTTAACATTGGAGCGCGTCACATTACAGTCTCTACGAGTGGAATTGTGCCCAAAATTTATGAATTTGCAGATGATCACAAGCAGGTTTCACTTGCGATTAGCCTACATGCACCTAATGACCATTTGCGTACGACCATTATGAAAATAAATCGTGCTTATCCTTTATCTGACTTGATGAAAGCAGTCCGTTATTATTTAAAGGAAACAAAGCGACGCATTACCTTTGAGTATATTTTAATGAAAGATGTGAACGATTTAGACGAGTATGCTTATCAGCTGGCTAAGTTGATTAAAGGAATGAATTGCCATGTGAATTTAATCCCAATGAACGCCGTTGCAGAACTTGGATTAAGTCGTTCATCTAAAAGTCAAGTCATGAGATTCAAAGAAATTTTAGAAAAAGAAAAAGTTAATGTAACAGTGCGCCGTGAAATGGGTGCGAATATTGACGCAGCATGCGGTCAACTGAGAGCGACAGAGCGGGCACGCCAAAGAGATAAGGCGAATTGAATCATGTTAATGATTCAAGAAGGGTGCAGTGCTTGCTGGTTTGACCAGCATTGGGCGGTTGGAAAGTAGGTGACCCAATGGTTTGGGAGTATAGTTATAAGACAGATGTGGGTCGTGTGCGTAGTCACAATGAGGATGCTGTTCAGATTTTTGAAGACCAGAATATGCTACTGATGGTTGTTGCTGATGGAATGGGTGGACATGCTTCTGGAGATGTCGCATCGAAGATGGCCATTGAGTTTATTAAAGAACAATTTGACAATGGAATGGTCATTTGCAACACAGATGAAGCAAGTATTTGGTGTCGCCAAGTGTTTGAACAGGTAAATGCGAATATTTTAGATTATGCGAAATTTTATGATGCGGGGACAATGGGAACCACCATGGTTATTGCAATTGTGACTGAAACATTTATGACTGTGGCAAACATTGGAGACAGTCGTGCTTACTTATTCGCATTTGATCAATTACGCCAGATCACCAAAGATCATACTTTTGTTCGAGAATTGGTGGAAAAAGGACAGATTTCAGAGCGAGCAGCTAAGATTCATCCACAAAAAAATGTGATCAGTAAAGCATTAGGTGCAAGTAGTGTTTTGGAATTTGATTTTTTAACTTTAGAACACTATGAAGCAGATAGCATTTTACTGTGTACAGATGGTTTAACAGGACTTGTTGAAGATCGCGAAATTTTAGCGATTCTAAAAGCTGATGTTGATGCCGAAACGAAGGTCAGACAACTCATTGAAAAGGCCAATGCCCATGGTGGTCGTGACAACATCTCTATTGCCTTGGCAACGTTTAAAGAAGGAAGTGCGTCTAAATGATCGTAGGAGAAGTAATCAATTCAAGATATGATATTAAAATGCTGATCGGTGACGGTGGTATGGCAAATGTCTACTTGGCATACGATCGCGTTTTACGAAAAAATGTTGCGATTAAAATGTTGCGTTATGAACTCTCAAAAGATGAAAGTTTTATTAAACGTTTTAACCGCGAAGCTTCTCAAGTGACCAATCTTGAGCATCCTAATATCGTTGCCAGTTACGCAGTAGGAACGTATCAAGAGCAGCCTTTTATCGTCATGGAATATATCCGTGGCAAAACGTTGAAAGATTATCTTCGTGAAATTGGACCGCTAACAGCAGAAGAAGCGATTTATGTCATGATTCAAATTTGTCAAGGGGTTGATCAAGCTCATGAACAAGGCATTATCCATCGTGACTTGAAATCACAAAACATCATGATTGATGATGAATTGAATGTTAAGATCGCAGATTTTGGAATTGCTTTGTCCAGTAATGAAGCGGATATGACGCAAACCAATACAATTATGGGTTCGGTTCACTATTTAGCACCTGAGCTTGCCCGTGGAAGTCTTGCAACAGTTGCTTCGGATATTTATTCATTGGGTATTTTGTTATATGAGTTTTTGACAGGGTCAGTCCCGTTTAAAGGCGAAGGTGCTGTTAATATTGCACTTCAACACATGGAAAATGAAATACCATCAGTGGGAGATACTTTCGCTGATCTGTCAGCCAATTATGATTATATCATCAAGAAAGCAACAGAAAAAAAGCCTGCGCAGCGCTATCCTGATGTTTTAGAATTAATTGAAGATTTACGTGTGGCACATATTGAAGGAAGCCTATTGGGTGGAACGAAAGTTCAAGAGGTAGTGGATGAAACCATGATTATTAAACCAATTAAAGGCAAGCATGAAAAAGAAGCACTCATCCCCTATAAACCTGCGAAACAGTTTAGCTTTTTATCACTTATCAATGGTATTTTATACACAGCCTTACTTGTAGCCATCGTCATTGTCTACATTGTTGTTGTTATTTTACCTGGGCGTTTTGAAACTGAGCATACGCGAATTCCAGACGTGACAGGTCTGACACCGGATGAAGCGAGAATTGCTTTTGATGAAGTAGGTTTGTACGGGGCACAAATACAAATCATCGAAATTAGGAATACAGAAATTCCAGAAGGAGAGATTTTCAGAACGAATCCAGCTATTGGTTCACAAGTGAGGATTATCGAAGATAGAACCATTAGGGTCTATATTACGACCCATGATTAGTTTATCATTAAAGCGAGAAGAATCTGAGGTGGATTGATGCAGAAAACAGGGATTATTTTGAAATCGTTGGCAGGCTTTTATGAAGTAGAAGCGTGCATCACACGAGAAATGGTTACATGTCGCGGTCGTGGCTTGTTTCGCAAAAATAGCTTTGTCCTTTTAGTGGGAGATCGTGTCAAATTTGATCTTTCTGATGACGGAAGTGGCTATATCACGTGTGCGGAAGATCGTGTCAATCAATTAGTTCGACCTCCAATTGCAAATGTTGGAAAAGCGTTGGTGGTTTTTTCTGCGAAAGAACCTGATTTTAATGTAAAATTTTTAGATCGTCTGTTAGCAGTTGTTGAAGCTAAGCAAATCGAAGCCATTATTTTAATTAGTAAAATTGATTTGTTGACCTTAGAAGAAAAAGCTTTTCTTGCACCTGTACTGGCCTACTATCGATCAATTGGCTATGCGGTGATTGAGACGTCTTCTTATGAACAAGTCGGATTTGATCAGATAACGGCACTTATTGATCAAGAAATCGTTGTTGTATGTGGTCAATCTGGTGTTGGGAAGTCTTCTATACTCAACGCGATTGATGCTAAACTTAATATTGAAGTCAACGCGATCTCTAAAGCTTTAGGGCGTGGGAAGCATACAACAAGACATGTTGAACTTCATAAGCTTGCAGGTGGCTTGGTAGCAGATACACCAGGTTTTAGTGCCCTTGATTTAGATGAGTTAGATGTAGAAGATTTGAGAGAAGCTTTTGTTGAGTTTATCCCTTTACAAGATCATTGTAAATTTAGAGGATGTCTACATCTGAATGAACCGAAATGTCGGGTTAAAGCCAGTGTTGAATCAGGAGATATTTTAACCTCAAGATATGAAAATTACGTGCAACTTCTAGGAGAAATTCAAAATCGGAAAGTGAAATATTGATTAAAAATGGAGGAATTGACATGGTAAAAGTAGCACCGTCAATTTTAGCAGCTGATTTTTCGAAATTAGCCGAAGATGTGAGTGAGATTGAAAAGCTGGGGGCAGATTGGTTGCATTTAGATATTATGGATGGGCATTTTGTTCCTAACATCTCGTTTGGTGCAGATGTTATAAAATCGTTGCGTCGACATTCTAACTTGTTTTTTGATGTCCATTTAATGATTGAAAATCCTGATCAATATGTTCCTGATTTTGTAGCTGCAGGTGCAGATTTGATCGTTGTTCATGCAGAAGCTTGCAAGCACCTTGATCGAACCATTGAGTTGATTAAAGCGGCAGGTATTCAAGCGGGAGTTGCGTTAAATCCACACACCCCCCCTGAGGTGTTAGAGTTTGTTATTCATAAACTAGATTTGGTGCTTGTAATGACTGTTAACCCTGGTTTCGGTGGTCAAACATTCAACGCTGTTATGATGGAGAAAATCAAAGATTTGAACGAATGGCGAGCGTATGGTGGACTTGAATTTTTGATTGAAGTAGATGGTGGTGTAACAGCTGAAAATGCCCGTGAACTAGAAGTCGTTGGCGCGGATGTCTTGGTAGCGGGAACAGCTATTTTTAAAGCGGCTGATCGATCGAGTGCGATGAGAAGGATTCGAGGTGAAGATGTATGATGGTACGAAGGGAGGGAAAAAGGGCACATATTGTTTGTGGTAGTCCTGATTTATGGTTGCCGAGGACATTAGAAGGATACATCATAGGTGTCGACCGTGGTGCATTGAAGCTCATTGAAAAAGGGATCGAGATGGATTGTGCCATTGGAGATTTTGATTCAGTTTCAAAAGAAGAATATCAGTTGATTGAAGAAAAAGTATCCTTGGTTATAAGACTTCAACCGGAAAAAGATGTAACAGACTGTGCGGCAGCACTAGCATATGCCGTGGATCAAGGGTGTGACGATGCTTGCTTATACGGTGTTATTGGAGGCAGGTTTGATCATCAATTTGCAGCCATTGGTTTATCTCTTAAATATGCAATGCGGCATTTTACTGTCTACCTCATCGATGAAAAAAATAAAATTTTTGTTTTACCGCCTGATCTGAATGAAGTAGAACGAAATGATAAGAAGTATATTTCTTTCTTTGCCCTTGAACGTACAGTGAAGCAGCTAAGGCTTGAAGATGTGAAATACCCCCTTGATAACTATGAATTGGCAGCGGATGACATGCTTTGTGTGAGTAATGAAATGTTAACGTCTAAGATGAGATTGCGTTTTGAAACGGGGTATCTACTTGTGGTTCAGAGTTCAGATTGATTGTTATAATCTGAGATTGATCAACATATATTAATGATATAAGCTTTATGTTTGATAGGGGGCGCCTAAGATGAGATTTATTACCATTAAGTTACCGAGATTTATTAGTATTATTGTGATCGCATTTGTGAGCATTTTTAAAGGGAAAGAGGCTTAAACGAATGAAAAAATGGGGTGACAGAATCGAGTAGGGTGCTTACTCGATTTTTGTGTTATTAAAAAAGCTCACTATTGTGATGCACTAGGAGCAAAGTTATAGAAATAGTAAATTAACCATGTAAACAATGAGCAAGCCAGGCAGTCCAAGTGCACCAATTAAAAGGTAAGCAAGATAATGAGATGTCAGATTAACACCGACGAACGTTCCCAAAAAATTAAATGCATAGAAAGAGACGAATCCAAAAATGGATTTTTTTAAGACCCAGAAAATGGCTTTCATAAAAGATTTCATGTTTGACGACCTCCTTACTTCAAATGTATGCGAAAGTTTCAAACATCATGAATTTAACGAATGGAGAATACGGTCACTTTCACTGATGTTGATGCGGGAGGGTTGGATCAATCAAATGCTAAAAAATTTAATTTAAAACATTTTCATCGCTTCAAAGCTTGATTTTATTGAGAAAAATGGGTAAAATGAAAGTGTGTGTTTTATTAGGGTTTAAACAATATAGGAGGCGTTTACGCATGGCAACTAAGGTAGCAATTAATGGGTTTGGACGTATTGGACGTTTAGCTTTACGTTTACTTGTAGAAAAATCTGAATTTGAAGTGGTGGCAATTAACGATTTAACAGATGCTGCCACATTGGCACATTTATTCAAGTATGATTCAGCTCAAGGTCGTTTTAACGGAGAAATTGAAGTTAAAGATGGCGCTTTTGTCGTTAACGGAAAAGAGATCAAAGTATTAGCTGAACGCAATCCGGAAGATTTACCATGGGAAGCGCTAGGTATTGATGTCGTACTTGAATGTACTGGATTCTTCGTTTCTCAAGAAGGAGCTGGAAAGCATTTAACTGCTGGTGCTAAAAAAGTCGTTGTATCTGCGCCTGCAACAGGAGATATTAAAACTGTTGTATTCAACACGAACCATGATATTTTAGATGGGTCTGAAACAGTTATTTCAGGCGCTTCTTGTACGACAAACTGTTTGGCACCAATGGCAAAAGTATTACATGATAGCTTCGGCATTCAAAAAGGATTTATGACAACGATTCATGCTTATACCAATGACCAAAATACATTAGATGGACCACATCCAAAAGGTGATTTGCGTCGTGCGCGCGCGGCTGCTGCGTCAATTATTCCAAACTCAACAGGTGCTGCAAAAGCGATCGGTTTAGTTATCCCAGCTTTACAAGGGAAGTTAGATGGTGGCGCACAACGTGTGCCGACGATTACAGGTTCTTTAACTGAATTGGTTGTGACTTTAGATAAAAATACATCAGCTGATGAAATCAATGCTGCTATGAAAGCCGCTGTTAATGAGTCATTCGGTTATACTGAAGATGAAATCGTCTCTGCAGATACGATTGGAATCAATTATGGTTCTTTATTTGATGGAACACAAACGAAAGTCATGGAAGTTAATGGTGAACAGTTGGTTAAAGTTGCGGCTTGGTATGACAATGAAATGTCTTACACATCACAGTTAATCCGTACTTTAGGATACTTTGCTTCATTAATTTAGTTTGATTTGAGACTGGCTTGAAAAAGCTGGTCTTTTTCGAATGGTTTGTCTTTGTTGTTAGTTATATAAATAAGCATTCAATATGAAACACTTTCTATTTATGGGTAGAAAGGTTTTATTGTAAACTGGAGTGTAAAAAAATGGAGTATGGAATATGGCTGCCAATTTTCGGTGGCTGGTTGCGTAATGTAGAAAATGAGCAGATGCCACCCACATTTGAGTATGCAAAACAAGTGGCACAGCGTGCAGAGGATCTTGGATTTAGTAAGATTTTAGTTGCAGAATTATATTTAAATGACATTAAAGGCATCGAAGAAAATGTGCTTGAAGCATGGACGACCTCAGCAGCTTTAGCTGCAGTAACAAATGAAATTGAGTTGATGTCAGCGGTGCGTCCTGCTTATCATAATCCGGCGGTTGTTGCTAAAATGGCTGCCAATATAAGTGAAATAAGTGGCGGTCGTTTTACGCTCAATGTTGTTTCTGCTTGGTGGGAAGAAGAAGCGAGACAGTACGGCGGCCTCTTTACAACACATGATGAGCGGTATGCGAGAACAGAAGAATTTGTGAATGTGTTAAAAGGACTGTGGACTGAGCCGACTTTTAATTATAAAGGTAAATTTTATCATCTTCAAAATGCGAAGTTTGCACCTAAACCTCAAAAGTTGCCAACGCTTTATGCAGGTGGAGAAAGCGAGCAAGGGAAATCAACCATTGCATCTCACTGTGACGCTTACGTTATGCATGGTGGAACAGTAGACGAGGTTAAAGTTAAGATTGATGAGATGAAGGAGCGCCGGATAGCACTTGGAAAAGAGCCATTTGAATCATTCGGAATGGCAGCTTATGTGATCTGTCGAGATACAGAAGAAGAAGCACAAGCTGAATTGGCACGCATTACCAAAGTAGCATCTTTAGAAGGATACGCAGGTTATCAAGATTTTACAACCAAGTCAGAACTGGAACAAAAAGTTGCCTTACAAGACTACTCAGTGTCTAATCGGGGTTTACGACCCCACTTAATTGGAACACCTGAGCAGATTGCCAATCAAATTTTAGCTTATCAACATGTTGGCGTCGATTTCTTATTGTTGCAGTCATCACCCCAGCTAGAAGAAATGGAAAGATTTGCAAAACAAGTCATGCCACTCGTTCAACAGAAATCACGTTAGGGAGCAGATGAAAATGAGTAAAGTTTATGTGATTCATGAAAATTCAGAATGGACTGAGCATTTAATTAAACGACTGGATGACTTAGAAGTTCCTTATGAAGATGTTTTATTAAATGAAGGAACAATCGACTTATCAGCTATACCAAAAGAAGGCATTTATTATAGTCGAATGAGTGCATCAGCGCATACGAGAGGAAATCGCTATGCGCCAGAACTTGCCAATGCTTACTTTTCTTGGCTTGAACATCATGGACGACGTCTTATCAATGGTAGTCGGGCATTATCATTAGAAGTGAGTAAAGTGCGTCAATATCATGCCCTTGAACAATGGGGTGTTAAGACGCCGAAAACCATTGTTGCTGTTGGGAAAGATCAAATGATTCAAGCAGCGAAAGACTTAGGGATGGATGCTTTTATCACGAAACATAATCGCGCTGGAAAAGGTCTTGGGGTTCGACTTTTTCATAGCGTTGAAGCTTTAGAAACGTATGTGAATAGTGAAGCATTTGAAGCACCTGTCGATGGGATCACGCTCATTCAGCAGTATATTAAATCACCAGAATCATACATTACCCGATGTGAATTTGTTGAGGGTAAGTTTCTTTATGCAGTGCGTGTAGATACCTCAGAAGGGTTCGAACTTTGCCCAGCAGATGCATGTCGCATTGACGATTTATTTTGTGCAGTTGATGGTGCGAAAACAAAACGACCACCTAAATTTGAAATCATCCATGATGTGGCAGTTGAGTTGATCGAAAAATACGAACAAGTTTTAAAAGCACAGCAAATTGAAGTAGCAGGCATTGAATTCATTGAGGATGAAGCAGGGCATGTCTACACGTACGACATTAACACAAATACCAACTACAACAGTGATGCAGAAGCAAAAGCGGGGATTTATGGCATGTTGGCAGTGGCAACGTTTTTGAAAAATGAATTAGATAAAATAAAATGAATCAGTAAAGGAGCAAATGAAAATGAGTAAAAGATTTGACATTGTTGGAAGTTTTTTAAGACCGGAGAGGTTGTTAGCTTTTAAAAGAGAGATCGAAAGTCGAGATGATATTACTTATCCGTTTTATCGTGATTTACCAGGTTATAAAGCAATGGAAACAAAAGCCATTGAACAAGTGATCAACAAACAAATTGATTTAGGATTACCAGTTATCAGCGATGGTGAGTTTTCAAAATCGTTATGGCATTTGGATTTTGTTTGGGGACTGGGCGGTGTGCGTCGTTATATTTCCGATAAAGGCTATGTATTCCGTGATCACGAAGCGGGATGCGGGTTTGAAACACGAAAAGATGTGGGAATTGAAGTGACTGAACCGTTAAGCGGAAAGGGTCACAACCAAATCAAAGTTTATCAACTGATTCAAATGTTTGCTGGTGATCATCCAATTAAACAATGTATCCCATCACCTGCACATATTTACGGAGAATTCCTATGGTCACCTTATATTACTGCAGAGCAGGTTTATGCAGATCATGAAGCGTTAAAAGCTGGTTTATTGAATGCTTATAAGGAATTTATTGAAGAATTTGTTCAAGTCGGTGGAAAGATCATTCAATTAGACGACTGCTTATGGGAAGTATTTGCTGCTGATAACGAAGCATCACCCTTTGCGGGAAAAAATCCTGCTGATGGACTTAGTGTGGCTCATGAATTTATCGCATTAAACAATGAAGTCATTGCTTTTGCAAAAGGGTTAGGTTTAACTGTTTGGACACATAATTGCCGTGGAAATTATAAATCTCGTAGTATGTCAGATGGAACGTATGAATCCATCGCTGAACTATTTTTGAAAAGTCAAAATTATGATCGTTTTTACTTAGAATGGGATGATGATCGGGCAGGTTCGTTAAAAGCATTAGAAGTATTTAAAAATCGTGATGTGGAAGTCGTACTGGGCTTATTATCAAGCAAGACAGGTGAAGCAGATGATGAAGAACGTGCCTTGGCTTTACTTTCAGAAGCTGCGCAAATTTTGCCAAAAGAACGCTTATTGTTATCTCATCAATGTGGCTTTGCTTCATGCGATAATGGAAATGAATTAACAGAAGCACAGCAATGGGAAAAAATAAAGCAAGGTCAAGCCATTGCTTTGAAGTTTTGGAATGAATAAGAAGCCCCTCATCAGCAAGTCATAAGATGTAGATAAAAACACCTTTGAAATCAAGCGAATCATAAGCAGACTGGAATCGAATTAGAATGTTCTTTTGTGCCACAAAAAAAGGGACGTGTGGAACGCCTATTCGGCACACTCCAATCACGTCTTCCTATTGAATTTAAGAGACATGGCGTTTCCACCATTGACAATGCCCTTCAAGAAGCCAAGCCTTCTAAAATATATATCCCAGATTTTTCACACCCTTGGAAATCTGGTGCGTTTTCTAAATTTGTATATGAATCTCATCTTACTGTTAAGGGTTGGGAAAATCTTCAATATTCTTCTCATAACGCTCTAGCCAATGTTGATGAAATTTTAAGACATTTTTAAATTTGCTTGACAGTGGTAACTTTGAAAGATAACGGAATTACTGCATATTTTAAAGATTGTTAAGGTTATACAGCTTATAAGATCAGCGAAATCCATGATAAGCTGATT
>WRKJ01000043.1 GCA_009778135.1 Defluviitaleaceae bacterium | reverse complement strand
ATCCCCTGTTGCGGGTTCTGTTACGTCTACTGTTGTTGGGTTGGTTTCATCCCCTGTTGCGGGTTCTGTTACGTCTACTGTTGTTGGGTTGGTTTCACCCCCTGTTGCGGGTTCTGTTACGTCTACTGTTGTTGGGTTGGTTTCATCCTCTGTTGCGGGTTCCGTTACGTCAACGGTCGTCGGCTCTGTTGAAACGGGCGGATTTTCAAGTGGCGCTGTTCGCCCCGTAAAGTTGATATCATAGTTGTTTAATAAATGTGTCCCTGGAATACTATTATCCCCAGACCATCTAATGTTTGGAAAGCTCACCAAACCGTCTGATAACCCATAGTTAAACCAATTGCTTGCTTGGTTGCCATCAAATAGCATCCCGTCTTCAATTAATAAAACAGTATAAGAAGTCGTGTTAATCGCACCACCATTAACTGTCGCCCTATTATGGGTCATTTGACCGTTGATCATATACAGCTGTGACGAACCCTGTAATGTATTAATGGCACCACCTTGACGCGCGCTATTACCAGTCATGACGCCACCGTTCATGAAAAAATGATCAAGTTCACCAAAGTCAATCCCACCACCGTAACCGAATTGGCTTGTCGGGCTTAACCCAGCTTCATTGTGGCTAATCGAACTATTATCGAACATGTAAATGCTATTACGGGCGCCCGAACTCGCAGATATACCACCACCGTTCAAAAAGGCAGTATTATGTTCGATGCGACTATTGTGATGCAAAGACAATGTTGCCCCTTGTAAATAAACACCACCACCATAATGAATACTTGCATTATTAACGATCGCTGCATTATCTCTCAGCGTAAGTCCAGTATGTCCGGGAAATTGCAAACGTTCACTATTTCCGTCAACTCTTACACCACCACCAAAGCCATTAAATCCTGGACTTCTCGTTAGCGTGATGTCTCCTGCAAGCGTTAACGAACTATCAATCATACCTGTTCGCTGGACAATGAAATGTCTATTGGAACTTGAAACAACCAATGTACCTTCTCCTTGGATCGTAATGTCGCGGCCATTACTGATCTCAATGCCTGTCCCCACGTTAATCGTATCGTTAACCACAATCGTTAACGGCGCTGTTCCAGCAGAGGAAATAGCGCTTCTCAGTTCTTGTTGTGTCGTGACAACCACATAAGCACTTGTTGTTTCAGCAAAAACAACATGCATCATCATCATTTGAAACATAAAGCTAAACGCAACTAATAAGATTGCTATTTTTTTAAACATCATTTTTTCCCCCATTTTTTCACTTAAAATAACCCTCTAAGTATAACCCAAATTCAAAACATCGTCAAGTTAAGTATGGGCAAAAGCATGTAAAATTTACACAAAACTAATTTCAAAAATAAGGAAATCTCGGGAAGTCAAAGGCATTTCTCCCAGGTCAAAAATGTCGAAAACCCACCTTTAATCACTTAAACAAAAACATCCATTAAAAAGAAAGGGGTTTTTAAGATTAAAATTAGCTTCTTGATCATTTTTATAAATTTTATTTGAATATTATTTTAGAAAATAAAAAAATAAAATCTAATTTGTTTAGATTTTATTTTAGATTTTATCTCATGCTTATAAAAAGAGAAGGGTTTTTTATAGAAAGAAATTCTTTTAATCTTAATTGTCTATTTTTTATTCTTATTCTTACCAAGTTATTGCTAAAAACAACAGTTTTTGACAAAACACCTTGAATTTGTTACAATAATGACTGCAATTGATAACTCCTTCAAAACAGAGCAACGTTTTTAGTTCTATGTTTAAAAGCGATGATATCAAATGCTGTGAACAGCCAGCCCCTATTAAAGGAGGTGAGAATCATGGGTGTCATTTCATATTACATCACGATGGTACAATGGATCGTTTCAGGAATTGCAGCTACAGCAGCAGCTCTTATCGGTGGCGCTATCTCTGTTATTTTTATCTAACATTGATGTGTACCACAAAAGTACCGCAAAAAAGAAAAGAAAGGAGGACGAACAAATGGAAAGTCAATGGGCTTGGGTTTCAAGATTAACAAGAATCGCACATAACTGGGGTTTTATTTGGGACTCAGTTTTCGGAAATGCTGCGCTATAAGATCATTTAACCGTTATTTGTTAAATAAATAACACTTGACTTACGAAAAAAGGAGGTGCAATTAATCATGGGAGCAATTAATACAGCTATAACAACATTATACTTATTTGTTACAGGTGGTGCAATGTTCGTTAATACAGCCATTGGACAAGTCCTTAATACAATTGGTAGTGGTGCAATGATACTTCAAGACTACGTAGCTAACGTCTTTGGTCTTTAATTTTAAACAACTTATCATACGTTTTAAATATCATTTAATGGAAAGGAAGGATTATATATGTTTGAATTTGCTCGTGGCGGTGGACCAGGCGGAAACTGGTTCATTCTTGAAACTATATTTCAAATTACACAACATTGGGCTACTGCTTGGAGTTCAATGGCCATCTTAAATCGTTAAGACAACATACCTAAGTTAGATAAAAGAGGAGGTTTTCGATTCATGGCATTCATCGGTAGTTTTCTTTATTATACACTTGAAGCAGCTGTAGATTTTTTAGAGTTGGCAACAAGACTTGTTCCTACAATCATAAGTTTTATTATTTAAAGTCAAAGTGTCAAAAAAGCGATGGGTCAATGTTGGGATCAGACACTCTTTGCTTTTCTCCCCAGTTTGACACTTTTAAAAACGTGAAGTCTCTTAGATGCTCTGTAAGCATTTGAGAGCTTTTTTATTTTAGATAAGAAGAAGTAAACTGCACAAAAACGTAATAAAAACGAAATATCTTCTTATATAGACTAAGTATACACTAAAATTTAAAAGATTGCAAGTGATTTTCATAAAAACGAGTATAAGATGCAAAAAACGGGTACAAGATGCAAAAAGCAGTGGAAAACCTGACATCAAGTTTTCTAACAATGGATACCATCATAAAAATGTAACAATTGTTTCAAAAGACAACTGTTACATTTTTATTGAAAATCATCAATCTCATACCGTCAATCTAAATCACTAACCGAAAAGCATGATAATCGCATGGCCTAAGAATGTAAATATTGTCGACCCTGCCAATCCAATCCAACTCCAAATAGCGCCTCCAATACTCATAGAAAAACCTCCCCTCTTTTTTCGATAAATGAAAAGCGCTAACGAAAATCACCCCTAATCGCTCTAAATATACCATCCCAATGAACTGCTATCTGAACGATCCGTTCTACCCAAGACCAAAGACCTCCCATAATCCAACACCTCCTAACATCAAACAACATAATTGATCGTTATGCCCTGCATGACTCATATCAGCGACTTAGCAAAATCAATTACAATTAAAAGTTTACCATAGCAATAGACTTGAATACAAGTTTTTTGATTAAACACCCTCTAATTCTAACTTCTCGTGAAGCAAAAAATGTTTTTATCTATCAAAATACAGCTAGATTTATCATTTGATTTTGAAAGCTTACGAAATTTCTTTACAGATCGCAAAAGACTAATCAACGTTCTGGATTTATTTCAAAAATAAAAAATATACCGCAACTTGTGTTACCGGTATATTTTTTGGTACAATTAAAAACGGAAATTTGGCATCAGTTCAACGACGCTTCACTACTTTCAGCCAGTTGAGCTATATCCCCTCGGTAAAATAAGTCATCACAGTCAATTTTCTTAATCTCATGATAAACCTTCGCACGTGCCGCTGCAAGGTCAGCACCTTTTGCGACAACAAATAAAACACGGCCACCGTTTGTGACACATTCTCCATTTACCACATCGGTTCCCATGTGGTAAATGTCCACATCTTCTAACGTATCAAGCGCTTTAATCGGTACACCTTTTACATACTCAGCTGGATAACCTTTTGCGGCTAATACAACGCCTACAGTTTGCTCAGAACGCCACTTCATCTCAACATCCTTACCAGCCATCAATTCAAGTAAAGCTGTTGATAAATCCGTTTCAAGCAGAGGCAAAACAACTTCTGTTTCAGGATCACCAAAGCGGGCATTGAATTCAATAACCTTAGGCCCATCAGCTGTTTTAATTAACCCAGCATACAAAACGCCTGTAAAAGGAAGTCCTTCGCTCATCATAGCGTCAACAGTCGGCTTAATGACTGTTTCAAGCGCTTGTTGGTAATCTTCATCAGTAATCAAAGGATGTGGTGAATGCGCCCCCATTCCACCTGTATTTAATCCTTCATCATGATCATAAGCACGCTTATAATCACGGGCAATAGGCATTGGATAAAATTTGTCACCGGCTACAAATGACATCAGAGAAAACTCTTCTCCATCAAGAAATTCTTCAATCACAACACGTGCAGATGCTTCTCCGAAACTTGCATCAACTAACATCTCATTAATTGTCTGCTTGGCTTCTTCTAACGTTTGACAAATCACAACCCCTTTACCCGCTGCTAATCCATCTGCTTTAATGACAATTGGCATCACTTGCGTTTCTAAAAAGGCAAGTGCATCTTCAACTTGCGTATGATCAAATTCACCATAAGCTGCCGTCGGGATGCTGTACTTTTTCATCAACCTTTTCGCAAAAGCTTTACTTCCTTCAATATAGGCTGCTGCTTTTTTAGGACCGAATGCTTTTAATCCATGCCCTTCAAACGCATCAACCACACCTGCCATTAAAGCCATTTCTGGTCCAACCACTGTTAAATCAATGTCATTTTCTTTCGCCCAAGCTGCAAGTTGATCTGCTTGCGTTTCTTCAATGTCAACTAAAGTGGCCTCATGCATGCCAGGATTTCCAGGTGCACAAAAAATGGCTTCAATTCCATCTCGTTTAAATTTCTTTACAACCGCGTGCTCTCGACCGCCTCTACCTACAACTAATATCTTCACTATTTTTATCCTCCAATACACTTTTTTTCAATGTTATCCGATCAAAGTTGATCACCAAAAAAAGCCGTGCAGCCATCCAAAAGGATTGGTTCAACTCATCCAAATAAATTCGGCAGTCTCACTGGCGGCGCACAGCTCGTTTAAAATTATCTTTTTGAAGCCTTAATGTTGTTTTCAACATCGGCAACTT
This sequence comes from Defluviitaleaceae bacterium, assembly GCA_009778135.1. Taxonomy (GTDB): domain Bacteria; phylum Bacillota_I; class Bacilli_A; order MOL361; family Turicibacteraceae; genus WRKJ01. The sequence goes on along the minus strand of WRKJ01000043.1, from coordinate 8,377 downwards.
CCCAAATTTGAAGTTCCCACGGGAAGAAATAATTATTTTTATTTTTGAAACAAATGTGAAAAGCTCTGTAGCCTTCTTTTTCGATTTTATACCAATCTTTAACACCGTAAAGACTTGTCCAGTCATCAATAATATCTTCGATCGCTTCAATTTCTTCTTTTTCAAGAACGATACGGCATCCGAATACATCACTTAACCATGCATTTAATGGATATTGCACAGCATTGTTTTCATATTGCGCAATTTTTTTGTTAATACTTTCTGACGTTTTAACACGATAGAAGTACTCCATCCCACTCAAGCTAGCAGCCATTAAATAATAGTTAATACTATCATTAAAATAGGTTCGATAGTCTAGGATGTGCTCAACAGGAATTTTATCAATGGTTCTTGATAAATTAATTTTTTCAAGACGTCCTGTGTCAAAATAATCTGCTGCATAAGTTCTGTGAATTTGGTTAACCTCTGAAATCAATCTTTCTATATTTTCTAACATACTCTTCATTCCTTTAATTAAATTTTTAATTTACTTCACATTATTGGGTTCAATTATCAATGTTTGAAATGCCTGAATCCGGTCATTACCATCGCAATTCCTTTGCTGTCACACACTTTGACTGAATCTTCGTCTTTAATAGAACCACCTGGCTGAATGATTGCTTTAATCCCATACTCAGCAGCAAGTTCTACAGTATCTGACATCGGGAAGAACGCATCTGATGCCAAGTAAGCACCTCGTGCCTGCTCTTTCGCTTGCTCTAAAGCAATCTTTGCAGCCCCTACACGATTCATCTGGCCTGCACCTATACCAATGGTCATCCCATCTTTAACGATGACAATCGCATTAGACTTCACATGCTTGACAACACGCATTCCAAACAATAATTGCTTCGTATCTTCCACATCAGGTTTAACTTCTGTTACAGTGGTCAAATCTGCATCGGTCAGTTCTTTTGAATCAGATCCTTGAACCAATAAACCACCTTTGATTGAAACCAATCGTTGCGACTGGTCATCTTTTTCATACATTGGCGTTTTTAATAACCTAATGTTCTTTTTAGCTTGTAAAATTTCTAATGCAGCCGGTTCAAAATCAGGTGCAAGTATGATCTCAAGAAAAATGTCATTGAGTTTGTTAGCTGTTTGTTCAGTTACCGCTCGATTTAAAGCAATGATTCCACCAAAAATTGAAATGGGGTCCGCATCGTATGCCTTTTGGAATGCTTCATCGATATGGGTACCTGTTCCAACACCGCAAGGATTCATATGTTTAACAGCAACCACTGCTGGTGCATCAAATTCTGAAACAATTTCCAGTGCCGCATTGGCATCTGCAATGTTGTTATAGGATAATTCTTTTCCATGTAATTGAATACTAGATGCAATGCTATAGTTAGATTCGCCAAGTTCTTTATAAAAAGCAGCTGGTTGATGTGGATTTTCACCATACCTTAATGTCTGCTTCAGTTCATAAGTCTTCGTTAATTTCGTTGGCACTGTTATGTCATTGACGACATTAAAATAACCCGCAATCATCGCATCATAGGACGCCGTATGATTAAACACTTTGCCTGCAAGCTTTTGCCTCGTCTCAAAGGTCGTATCACCCTGTGTTTTCAATTCTGAAATAACCAAGTCGTAGTCCATGGCATCAACGACGACAGTCACATCATTAAAGTTTTTTGCAGCTGACCTTAACATTGAAGGTCCACCGATGTCAATGTTTTCGATTTTATCTTCATGAGTTGAAGTCAGATTCTCAAGGGTCTGTGCAAATGGGTATAAGTTGACGCAAACCAAGTCAATGTATGCTATTTTATTTTCTTCAACCTGTTTCGTATGGTGGTCATTGCCACGCTTTGCTAATAGTCCACCGTGAACCAAGGGGTGCAATGTTTTGACACGACCTTCTAGGATTTCTGGAAACCCTGTTACTTCATCTATTGAAATGACTTTCAATCCTGCATCTTCTAAAGCTACCTTTGTTCCACCTGTTGAAATAATCTCAAAATCGAGGTCAAGCAGTTGTGTAACGAAAGGAACCAAACCACGCTTGTCAGATACACTTATTAATGCACGTCTCACGAAAACAACTCCATTTCATATAGCGAATGGCATTCAAAACTTACCAATTCATTGGCACTAGCTTTGAAGCATGGCAGCTACAATTCCTGCCAATATATGTGTAATTACAAAAATTCTATGCCATATTATAACATATCTACGGCGCTTCGTCTAGTTAAAGTGGGGAGAAAACACACTTATACATGCTTTTTTCAAAATGCATGGCTATTCACATTAAGCTTAAAGAAAAGCGGTCCAGTTGAAAAAGCTTTACAAGGATTTTTCTCATTAAAAACCAAAAATTTTAAAAACAGCAACTGTTCAAGTTCATATCAGGTTCATCACGTATAATATGATACGATTTTAACAGTCATATACGAGTGAACGGGTATTTATGCATCATCCACCTCAAATAAAGCTTTTTATCCTTGTCGAAAATGGAAAAGAACTGGCGATACTGACAGAAAAATTGAAGTTGTTGAGACTTATCAACAAATAAAAGTCAAAACAACCCCTGTCAACAAAATATAGCAAAGGTTGTTTTAAGTTTTATTGACTAATCTGTAACAACTTCTGTTTTAACTCACCTTCAATACGACGTATTTCTCCTTCTGCTTCTTGGCGTTTCAAACGTCCATCTTGTTGGATCTTTAAAACTTCATCTAACGTCGAGATTAAAGATGCATTGGTTATTTTCAATGTTTCCATATCAACAATGCCACGTTCTGATTCTTTTGCTGTTTCAATCGTTGCTGTTTTCAATGTCGCTGCATTTTTACGTAACAATTCATTGGTCATGTCTGTTACTTGTCTCTGTGCTGCTGCTGCTTGTGAAGAATGTTCCACACCTAATGCAAGAACCATCTGGCTTTTCCAAAGGGGGATTGTATTAACCAATGTCGACTGAATTTTTTCAACGAGCACCGTGTTATTTCCTTGAATCAATCGAATTTGTGGTGCGGTTTGCATCGCAATGGTTTTTGTTAATTCTAGATCATGAATTTTCTTTTCAAATCGGTTAGCTAAACCATCTAGATCTCTGGCTGCCTGTGCATCTTCTGGGCGCCCACTACTTTGAGCCAATTCCATGGCTGCTTTTAAATCCGTTTCTTTAAAATCTGCTAATTTTTTCTTACCTGCTAAGACGTACATGGACAACTCTTTAAAATAGTTCAGATTTAATTCGTACATTTTATCAAGTAAAGCAATGTCTTTTAGCAAATTGACTTGATGCCCTTCCATGACCTGACAAATTTTATTGATGTTGAATTCTGCTTTATCATATTTGGCACGCATCACTTGTATTTTATTTGTTTGCTTTTTTAGCTTTCCAAATAACCCTTTGGCTTCTTCTTCATCAAAGTTTTTAAGTTCTGTGACAACGCCTGTTAATAATTGACCCACTTCACCTAAATCTTTTGTTTTAACATTGTTCAATGTATTTTCTGAGAAGTCCGCCATTTTTTTTTGAACACCAGCGCCATACTGAAGGACAACATTAGAATTGGTTAAATCGATTTTTTGAGAAAAATCATCAATCATCTGTTGCTCTTCCAGTGTTAATGTCGTATCTGACATGATCACTTCTTGTTGTGTTGGTGCTGTTTCTAAAACAAGTTCTGAACCACGCTCTTCATTCCCCGCAAAAGGATCCAATGTTAAAGTCGGTGCTTTTGTCGCTAAATCATCTAATGTATTTTCATTCATTACGCTTCGCCTCTTTTACTCATATCTTCAAAGTCATTACCCGTTAGACCATCTTGCGCTAACATGGTATTTAGGACTGCAATATCTGTTGAAACATCAAGCATGACATCTTTAAAGAGATCATCTAATAATCGCTCGTAAGCTAAAATCAAAGTGTCAAGCGACGTTTCAATTTCTGTTTTAGCAGCTACAATGTTCGTCCCTTGAGTCGCTTGCTTATCAAGTTGCACATAAGCTTCCAGCAGCTTTACTGTTGTCGGCAAATAATACGTCATCATTTTCCTCAATTGTAAAACAGCCTCAGGATGCTTTTGTATCCGGTTAAATAGTTGTTCGAGCAGACGCTCTAAGTTTGAAAGTTTGATCGTCATGTCGTATTCAGAAATAGCCACTTTCTTTTCATGAATTTCTTCCATAAACGCTTCACCTTCTTGAATGATCGTACGCGCTTGGAGGGGTAATTGTTCGTGAATTCTTCTGTTTTCTTCTTGTAGACGTTCGATTTCAAGCTTATGTTCTTGTTCAACTTGATAGGCTTCGTAAACCTCATGATAAACAGTGAGTACTTGCCTATCAGGCGTTAATCTTCCTTGTTTAAACCAATTGGCACGAATCATTTTCTGCAAGTCTTTTTGTACAAAATCCTTAGACTTGTTCACCGAAATGGCTAAGTCCGACACGTTTGCATATAACTTCCCACCTAATGCAAGCTTGTATTTTTTAAAGCGGTTAACACGTGCGATCATCAAACATCCAGAAATGGCCGTGATTAAAAAGACAACAAACAAAGGACTTAAAATAAATTGGTTGATCACGATCCAAAACCCTGATGAATGGAAGGTAACTGCGCTTAAAAACAACATGGCTAACATCCCTAGACCCATCAAACCCGCAAAAATAAAACCAACAATCGCCATTGCCAAGCCACCGTTATAAATCCCATCTTTTTTCGAAAACAGCTCCCTTTTAACAGGATACCTATCAAGTTCTGTATGAGACTTTTTGAGACTTTCAGCATGTTGTTTAATGCTTTCTTGTTGCTTCTCATAGGATGTTTTAACTTTGTCAGATTGCGCTTTAACAACTTTCTCCGCTTTTTCATACCCTTGTTCAAAAACAGTTGTGGAATGACTAACCATATCGTTAATTTTTTGATTCAACTTTTCATAGTTTTTAGCATCCATTGCGTTTTTAACAATGTCCTCCAATTTAGCATCAATATTTTCGATTTGTTGTTCAATATTTAAAAAAACATCTTTCACCCAAATCCCTCCTTCATGCATCATGTCTAGAAATTAAAAGAATGCTCTTCTCTATACAGTATACCACAGCCTCATTTAAATGTCGACTTGAATAGTCCAATTTCAATCGTAAGAAGTATTTCATCTAGGTCTAAAGTCCTATAAGAAAAACAGCGACAGAACTCAAAACAAAGTCATACCTCTATTTACGATCATTTAACGTTTAACGAAAGAAAACAGCTCCGAAAATTCAGAACTGCTCAAGTCAATAAATGCTTGATCACTCGAGGGTACAATTCATGCTCAATGGCATGGATCTTTTCTTTGCTTTCAGACGCTGTTTCATCCTCAGCTCGCTTAAAGCTCTCTTGATCAATAATCTTTCCCGTGTCAATCCCTGCATCAACATAATGAACAGTCACACCCATGACTTTGACACCGTAAGTGAGCGCATCTTCAACGCCATTTCGACCCGGAAATGCGGGAAGTAAAGCGGGATGGATATTAATGATCTTGCCTTCATATTCAGCCAATAATGTTTCACCAATTAATTTCATATAGCCGGCTAGAACGATTAAATCAGGATTTACTGCCTTCAAATGTTTAATCATCTCAAGTTCATACCTAACCTTCGAGTCAAAATCTTTCAATGTTAATTGAAGCGTCTTAATCCCTAACGTCTCAGCTCTTTTTAAACAGTACGCACCTGGTTGATCGCAAACGAGTAATGCCACTTCACAACTGTCGCCATGAAGTTTTTTAACAATCGCTTCAAAATTTGATCCTGAACCTGATGCCAAAACAACGATTTTTTTCATGATCTTACCGCACCTCGACACCAGACCCAGCTTCAATACGTCCAATGAGATAAGGCATTTCTCCTGCATCTTTCAATGTCGAAATCGCTAGGTCGACATCATCAGCTGAAACAATAATGGCATAGCCGATCCCCATGTTGAAGATGTTGTACATTTCCCGCTCGTCAATCTTTCCAAGTGCCATCAAATAATCAAAAACAGCTGGTCTTGGGAAAGATTTTGTCTCTATAACAGCTTTCAATCCAGCACCGTATGCACGTGGTAAATTCTCATCAAAGCCGCCACCTGTAATATGAGACATCCCATGGATTCGAACCTTCTCTTTTAAAGAAAGAACTGGCTTTACATAAATGCGTGTCGGTTCTAAAATCGCTTCACCAACCGTTTTACCAAGTGTTTCCACATAAGTATTTAGCCCGATGTTATGATCTTTAAACAATATTTTACGAACTAAAGAATAGCCGTTAGAGTGAATGCCACTTGAAGGCAATCCAATGATAACATCGCCAACTGCGACTTGCTCACCGGTAATCAATTCTGATTTTTCAACAGCGCCAACGGTGAACCCAGCCAAGTCATAATGACCTTGCGCATACATATCAGGCATTTCAGCTGTTTCACCACCAACTAAAGCGACACCAGCGCTCACACAGCCTTCAGCCACACCTGAAACAATGGCTTCAATTTGAGCAGGATCATTTTTTCCAACTGCCACGTAATCCAAGAAATAAAGCGGTTCGGCACCTTGCACAACCACGTCATTTACGCACATGGCAACGGCATCAATGCCAATGGTATCATGCTTATCAGCTTCAATGGCGACCAACAATTTTGTTCCAACACCATCCGTTCCTGATACCAACATCGGCTCTTTTAATCCGAGCTCAGACAAATCAAACATCCCACCAAATGCACCAACACTTGAAAAAACGCCTGGTCTATGCGTACGCGCAATATGCTTTTTGATCCGTTCTACCGATTCGTAACCTGACTCTAAATTAACCCCTGATTGTTCATATGCTTTACTCATTTTATTGACCACCTTTAATCAAAATTTACTGACACCTATTAATTCCTCATATCACTGTCAAACATTTCTAGTGCATCATGATACCTATTTCTTATGAAACAAAACCCCCTTATCATTTAAGTCAACTTCTTTTGACGTCGCATTAATGTAAATATCTTCCACGAACGTCACCATCGCTAAAACGAGCAAAGCAATCAATACCGTATTCGCCGACATAAACAAGTAAAAAACAGGAAACAAAAACAGTGCAAATGCAAAGAATTTTCCGAGATAAGTATGTAATAAGATAAGTTCTTTATGTCTCATATAACCAATGAGTAATGAGATCAGCTTCATACCAATCGCGATAAAAATCCAAATCATAATCCAATTTGCAATCTCGATCACAGGTGCAATTCTAAACAAAACAACTAACGCAAGCAAAAAATCAGCACCCCCATCAAGTTTTGCACCAAGTTGTGAAGTGATATTTAATTTCCTCGCCAAAGGTCCATCTATCATATCAGTCAATCCTGCCACAACATAGATGACCATGAAAGATCCCTCAAATGGTACGAGCCACAGAAGCGGTATAGTAAGTAAGATTCTTATCACAGAGAGTAGATTAGGCACATATTTCATATGATCACCCCGCTTAATTTTTTAACATTTCGTTTCATATACGATCCTTGAATCCTCCGCTTAATCAATTGCTTTCCTTTGAAACCAGTCTCATTAAAATTTTCTCATAAGCTTCTTTAACATCACCCAAATCACGGCTAAAATGATCCTTATCTAACTGCTCCCCTGTTTTAATGTCCCACAAACGACTTTTGTCAGGGGAAATCTCATCCGCTAGTAACAACTCGCCTTTTCGATTTCGACCAAACTCAATTTTAAAATCTACTAAGTTGATGTCTATGTCTGCAAAAAATGGCTTTAAAATCTCATTAATTTTCAGCGCTTGTTCTCGAATCATTGTCAACTCATCCGCAGTCGCAATTCCAAGTGCTAAAGCATGATCTTCATTAATAAGGGGGTTGGCAATGTCTAAATTTTTATAAAAAATTTCATAAACGGGGGCTTCAGGCACATATCCCTCCTGTACACCTAACCGTTTAGCCATACTTCCTGACACAACATTCCTGACAACAACATTCAAAGAGATCATCTCAACTTCATGACAAAGCTGCTCACAATGATTTAACTTTTTAATAAAATGTGTTTTAATCCCATTTTGCTCCAGTCGTTCAAACACTCGGATGGAAATAGCATTAATAACTGCACCTTTTCCGGGAACGATGGCCCGTTTCACATCGTGAAAAGCTGTTGCCTGATCTGTGAATCTAACAATAACTTCACCCTTATTTTCTGATTCTAAAACTTCCTTACCTCTTCCGTTACATTGTATCAATGTGTACACCTCGCAATAAATTCTAGTGCAGCAAAACGTAAGTAATAGCGCATATTGGCGTGTATCATTTTCAAATACAAGGAAACGAGGACGACTCGTACCAATGTCGGTACGTTAGGACGAG
>WRKJ01000042.1 GCA_009778135.1 Defluviitaleaceae bacterium | reverse complement strand
GATGTAATTCTTCTAAGCCATTGATAATTGGAAAATGAAACTGTGTGATATTGTCATCTATTGCTTGTTTAATCGCCCCTTGTAATGCTTCACTGTCGAGCACACTTTGGAATGCTGCTCTAAGTCTGTTTATTTCACTTCGAATCGTCCGACTTCTACTTTGGACGCGCGATACAAATTGTCTTAGCTCTGATAGATTGATTCTAACGACTGACACCTCATTCACCACTTTCAGTTTCATCTTCAAAGGCTACCCCAAGCAAAACATCTACCGCTTTATCTGTTAAAAATGCCATGGATCTTTGATCTTCTGCGATTAATCGCTCTCGTAACTTCTTTACATATTCCGCTTCTACTTCATCAATCATTCCCTGATGAATCACACGCTTGATCATCATCTTACTTATAAATAATGGCGCTAGCTCATCACTTGCTCCATAGGGCCATAAGCTTGCCATATACTCAGTAAAATGATTTTCACTTTCACCAATTGGAATAAAACGACCTGTTATGGTTGCCATCAATGGCTTTTCACTTGGTTTGATTCTCATTGCTTTCGCATAGCTTTCTGTCAAGGTTTCACCATCTAACTCAACAACACTTCCCATTGGATAGACTTCTCCAAAACAGATATTAAGCATATTCAAATAGCTTAAAAAGGTCTCACTGTTAAGCTTAAATGTTGTTTCAACACGTTTGATCATGATTTCATCTGTTTCTCTCATGAAATCCACTTCAATCTTGGCACCCAACATTGGCTTATTTTCATACCTAGCTCCATTTTTTAAATAAGCTTGATACAGCTCCTTGAACACAACGGGGTTATTGCCAATCGCTACACCGATTGAAAACAAATCTTCTTCGTTATATGACGAAAATATTTCTTGTGATAGTGCTTGTCTAAATAGTTCATTTTTTTCCATCTATCTACGACCTCCTACCATGCCACCTAGATCACGGTCTCTTGCCACCATCACCGTCTCTACCGCTTTCATTCGGTTCACATCTTGACTGACAACGCCTCGGTATCTGTTAACTGCTCCTTCTAATCGTCCCATCAGTTCCACCACACGATTTAAGTTTCTAAAGCTATTTTCACTCATTTCTATGGTGATCTTTGGTGTTATTTCATCACTGCTTGTTGACACACGATTAACGGTGCTATTCCATCCTGCTGCTTTAATTCCGATCTGTCCTGCTCTTCTACTCATCACCGCTGCCTCCTTCCCTTAAATAAAGATCCCTGCTTGGTTGAGTTCCCATGTTAATTGCGAAATTTCTCCTTGATCACGTGAAATGGCGCCACTTAGGTTGTCTCTGGTCGTTGTTAAACTTGAGATTTTACTATTAAGCGCTGTCATGTTACTGTTGTGGATCTTTCTTTGGCTGCTGATTGCTTGTCTTAACTCTGATAATCTATTTGACATATTTGTCCGGTTATTCCCTTGAAATCTGGTCGCAGGCACCACTTGTCCCGGACTGTTTCGGATATGATTAGGAACATCGCTTGTGTTGTTTAATAGATTTTTTAAATTATCTCTACCCGTTGTTAATGTGTCAAGATTTCTGTTCGTCCTGTCTCTTTCTGTTGTGTTATTTGCCACTCGGGTTCTAAGTTCTGGTAATCTAACTTGCCTGATCCAGTTGATTCTCTGTTGGTTGATCGCCATGCTTACCTTCCTTCCTTACCATTAAAATTGCGCCTAACGTATCCCTAGGCTTATGTGCTCACTAATCTTATTTTATCAATCTGACGTCCTTCAAAATAATGATGTTCATCGTGAAGCAAGTAAGCCTCGCCCATGCTACGACTGACATTAATCAATTTTTGTTCAGAGATCCTTGTTCCTACCAGTCCGGCTTGGAGTTTGGCTTTGATTGTTTTACTTGTCATATCACTGGCATAGTCCATATTTCCACCATGGAACATGAAGTGAATACCATGGCTTGTACCTTCTGTAAAAATCTTTTTAAGGGTTGCTTCTGTTACAGCACTATAAGTTGAAAAATCGGAAATACTTGGCACATACACTAACATTGGTAAGCCATCACCAGGTGGATTTTGAATCCGTTCTTCAAATATGCTCAACAGTTCACTCATAAATGACGCAAATTGATCGCTTGGTACGATAAAATCAAAGGCATCTGTCATCTCTGTGTAACTACCTGCATAATCAAATACAACGCGTTGGTACTGTGCTTTAAATGACTTGAATGCCTCTAAGATTGTTCTTTCAAGATATTCTGTTTGACTTCCTTCATAATCTGAGATCAAGAAATAAGGATCTTCCTTCGGTCGATACCCACGTACTTCGGTCGTTTCCATACTAAATCCAAGTGGGATATTCCCAGTTTCAAGCCATGCTTGTACCTCATCGTTTTCTAAGAACCAGTCCATTGAAATTTCTTTCGGAAGCATGGGAATTTGACGTGGTCGCTTTCCTGTCCAACTGTTTGCCATGTCTTGTACTTCCTCATTTAACGCATTAAGTCGCTCAAGTTCATCCTCACCTGCAGCTGGTAAATAAACCTGCATCGCTAACACTTTGTCCAATTTAATCTGGGCGCGTCCCATGATTTCTTCGCTCGGTAGTTTTTCTCTCCCGATAAGCTCTGATAAATCATTCTCATCGGTTAAATACAGGCCGATTTTTGTCGGTATATTACCCGAGATATTCACGCGTAAGCTTGATGCTTTTAAGGCCGTGATGATCACGTACATGCCCACATTGGCACCATCTCGGAGTAGTTGGGTTACCACACTCCCGATCATTTCTTCTAATGGATTTTCTTTTAATGAATCCCATGCGTCAAATACATGGACAATCACTGGTAATGTCTCACCCGTTTTCGCTTCATATTGAGATAGACTTGCCACACTTGCATCAAGAAATAATGCTTTTCTTCTCGCCACTTCTGCGGTGACAACACTTAAAAACTTCGCCAATTTCTCCTCATCTTCTAAACGGGCTAAATCTGCTGTATGGGGTAAATCCTTTAGGGAAAGTAAGCCATTTGTTCCGAGATCAAAGAGATTAAAATGGACGTGTTCCGCTGTGTTCTTTCTTGCCAAGCTCATCACGATGGTTTGTAGGGCTGTTGATTTTCCAAACCCAGCACTTCCGTAAATCGCTGTATGGCTCACCTCTTCAAGATCAAATATAAATGGACGTTGATCTTGTTCATCTGGGATATCCATCATGGCCAACTCTATCGCTAAATCTCGTTCACCATTCCAGATGCGCGCATTGTTTGAAATAATTTCCGTATCAAGCGGTGCTAACCATGGTTTATCTGGTATCACTGCACCCGTAGCTTTCGCAACTTGGGCAATGTGGTCCACTGTCGCATGAAGTTGTGTGGGTAGGCTATCATCTTTTTTCAATGTCTCGTCTTCTATATCACTATCATCTTGCGTCAACAACTCATATTGACCCAAATCATTGATCAACCAAACTCTGTCATCAACCTTCTCCTCCACCGTTTTGTCAGGGTCATAATCGGGACCTGACCATGCACTTTGGAAAAGTTCGTATATTTCGTTATTACCAACTTGTAAGTACGCCCGCCCGGGCTCTGTGATTTTTGCCGCATCTGGCGTTTTGATGATTTCGTTAGAATCTGACTCATCCGCCACTTTTAATGCCAGTTTGAAGCGTGAGTTACTCCAGATTTGATCATCGACAACACCACTTGGTTTTTGTGTCGCAAGGATCAAGTGAACACCTAAGCTTCGCCCAATACGTGCCACAGACACGAGTTCTGCCATAAATTCAGGTTCATTTGCTTTTAATTCGGCAAACTCATCTGAGATTAAAAAGAGGTGGGGGATTGGCTTTTCTGGTAACTTCGCTTTCTCATTTTCATCTGTCTCCGCTTTACCTCGCTTATACAACTTCGTATACCCGTTGATGTGGTTCACTTCATACTTGGCAAACATGGCTTGTCTTTTGCGCAGTTCTGCTTTGATACTCGCCAGGGCTCTTGCGGAAGCCGCACCATCTAAGTTGGTGATCGCGCCCATCAAATGCGGGAGGTTTTTAAATTCGTTGGCCATCCCGCCACCTTTGAAGTCAATGGGTAAAAATCCGACATCCTCTGGTGAAAAGTTGACCGCAAGGGACAGGACATAACTTTGGACAATCTCGGATTTACCTGACCCTGTTGTCCCTGCGACAAGTCCATGGGGCCCATGGGCGCGTTCGTGAAGATTTAATTCTACTATATCATCTTTTCCTCGTAATCCCAATGGCACTGCCAATGTTTTGGCAGTATTGGCTACTTCCCAACGTTTTGTTATGTTTAATGCTTCAACCTTTTTCACGTGATACAGATCCAAAAATGTCACCATTTTTGGAATGGCATTTTTTTCAACTTCCACATGTTTTAGATTGGAAAGTCTTGATATCGCGAGCGCTGTTACTTCTTTTTCTGGCATCTGATAAGGGGTAAACTGCTTTGCTTGATAGACATTTGCTTCATTGACCAGTTCACCTGATGCACTGGAAAAATAAGACACAAGCGTCGTAACGGTCTCAGGCAACATCGCCCGTGACTCTTTACACCAAATAACCGTCACACCGTACTGACTCATGTCCTCAGCTAAATACTCGTTAATGCCGTGCCCCTGTAAGTAACGGTCATCTAAGATGGTCAACACGTAGTGAGGTGAAAATCTCACTTCACCTTGATTCCCTTTATCGCTCAATGCCTGTTTCCGTTTCGTGATCAACTGGTAAAAGCTGTTTAACACCATATCTCGGCTTCGTTCATGATGCACGAGTCCCCTTAAATTAAGGGCATTGATCTTAAAGTGTGGTAACCAACGCCAATCTTTAAAGTCAGTCTCATAATGTTCTTCTGGCACCAAGGCAATAAATTCTACATCTTTATACGAATGAAAAAAGGCGAGCTGGAACAGTAAGGTTTGGACTGCCGTCTTGAGCACGGGATAGATCCCTTCAAATCCAAGTGTCGCCTGCTTAATTTTAATCGTGTGCTGAATATTCGTCAGGCGCTGGTAACGACGGACCAAATCACCCGCGAAGATCAATAACTCATCTTTAGCATCATCAAACTTGAAATCTATGTCATAACTTGGCGCAGACTCCCCGAGTCCCAACGATACTTCTAAGAAATCTTCATTTGCGGCGGACTTCTCGTAAATGCGCGGATTAAACTGTGTCATCATCTTCGCAATGTGTTCAAGGCTTGGATAATGGTAATTGAGCGCCTCTTTAAACGCGGCGGACAATCGATTCAACGCTGCTTGCTTGTTTACCAAATAAATGTCGTAATCTTCTATCCGCTTCGCATTTTTGCTTGCGACATCTTTTTTGTTTGTTAAATAAGACGAGACACTAATTGAGGCAGTCATGACACTCATCCCCACAGTTCCGATCATCATGATGAGATTCCCACCCATAAAGATACTCGTCATCACACCCATACTCGCCATCATCAATGGGGGCAATATCGTTTTAAGCAGGGCATTCTTGCTTGCTTCTGCGATTTTCTCTGGGTGATTAATCGTCACTTTCTCAACGGGTGGCACCTTCAATATCCTTGGACTTCTTCGATATTCTGGAAAGTCTAATGGGTATTCAGCCTTGTATGCTTGTTTAATCAGTTGTTGATGGTTCAATTGAATCGATGAGGCAAAAGGCGTGATTTTTAATTGTTCGGGTCGATATTCAATACTCACCCCACCGATGACAAAGCGATTTCCGACTGTGAGATCAATATCAAGCGCATCAACTTGATGTTCATTAAAATAGGTTTTTTCGCCATTTGACCTTAAAAAGAGTTGATAATGGGTGAGTTCATTCATCTCATCAAATTGCGGCGTTAATAATGCCGTTGACTTTGAGTTGATTTGAATGGCAGCTTTTTTGATATTCCCAATCAACACCTTCTTTTTGGGCAGGTTCGTCGTTATGATTTCAAGCGCATCACGTCGCTTAATCGTCATATTCGGTATTTCGGTTGTTTCATCATGTCTTTTTCCATCTACAAATAGTTGGTTATTTTTTAACAGCAATTCATGACCTAAAGCGAGTGTCTTATGCATGCGATGATACAACAAGATGTAATCAAAGCTGTCATTTTGAATAAAAATATGATAATCAAATGGCTCAAGTTGGATCGTTCTGTTGTCGAAATTGGCAACATTTGGATAGATTTTATTCTTCTGAATCTTCATCTGTTTCATCAATTTCAACCTCCTGCGCATCTGTTTCGATCTGAGTTGGTGTTTGTGTCACATTAACAGGTTCTCGCCCTTCAAGCGTCGCAACTAAATTTTCAATTTCTTGACGATAATGTGCCAAATAACGTTGTTTAACATCCCCCGGCATTTCCATATCTGCATCAATCATGTCATAAATCAGTGTGTACGCATGGATTCTAAGCGGCAGATCACCGATCACATAGGCAATATCAAGGGCCTCGCGGAATCGCCCACGACCAATAAAAATCCAGTATGTTAACTCTTGTTCACTACTGTTGGGTGACAAGTTATTTAAGATGACTTGACGTTGGTCATTCGTTAAAATGGCCAAGTTAACATAGCTTGATGCCAACATGTATCGCACGGATGACGGCAGTGTCTGTGGTTCATCTTCTCGCATCAGTGCGACTGCTTCTGAGAAGTTATTCACCATATAGGCTGCATGGGCCTCAATGATTCGCTCATGTCTTGGAATGGTGTTGTCGAGTAAGATGCCAAGCCACACCCCTGTCATTAATAGGACAAGGCCAAATGACAGGCTGAGGATTTTAAATAAATTGAACTGACTTTTTTTAACAAGTTTTTGTCCGCTCTCTTGTTGTCTGACTAACAGGTTGTGTTGTTCATCAATGAGGGCTTCAACCTCAGTGATCTGTGTGGCTTCCATTATTTTCTTTAAAAATCCTGTTCTAACCGTTATATGACCTGTGACCAATCGCTCATAGTCATATTTGGGATTTAACAGGTAGACAACAAGTGCCTTGTACATCGTAAAAAACGAGGTGACATCAAGCGCATTCGGATGAACAACACCGACCATCCCACGATGCGCGATGACCATCGAATGACTGATCAGAAACATATTTTCTGGATGTATAAATGGAATGCTAACAGCATCGACACTGTCTTTTAAAACACTTAATTTTCTTGCGGCTTCTAATCGTTTGATCATCTCTGCCTTTTGACTCAAAATGGCCAAGCTTTTCGCAAATGCTGGTATGTCATACGTGAGCACAAGTGCTTCTTCACTACTTTGGGTGATCACGCCACGAACAAACAAACCATCTGGCGCTAAGAATGATTCATATTGTGGGAGTTCATGATATTGATATTGTGAAGCATCTAATGTTACCTTTAATTTGTTGTCCGTTTGTTCGCACACGATCTGGTGTGTACCATCTGTTCTTTTCATTTTCAAAGCTCCTCTACGATTACAATTTGATCACCATCCCCTAAGGCAAATTCGTCGTACATTAAAATACCAGCTGTTCCAAAATTTTTACTTTTAATCTCGATCCGAAAGCTAATGGGCAAGGTAATGCCAAGTTGTTCAAGCGCCTCAGTTAACACTTTTCGTAACTGCCATCTACTCACCAGTCGTGGAATTCGAAGATCAACCGTGTCTTTTTTGATTAAAACCATCACATTAATCGCCTCATACTTATTCACTTAACGTCACCTTCTTTCGCTAAAATCTCATGCTTATGGATCAGATGTGAGACCTTTTGTCCAACAAGCATCCCGATGTACCCCAGCAATATCGCCAAAACAATCGAAGCGATGACCCATAACCAGATGGGCATTTCGAAATACAAGGCATATGTTGTCTCAAACTGTCGTGTGCCACTTAGTTCTTCCGTCTCTTGAAATAACATGGCGACGATGTCAGATGTATTCAAGCGATCATCCACATGATCAGTCGTGAAAACGATCCTCCTTGCGTGATCGAGTCGCACCTGATGGGTCTGGACACGCAAGGCTTCCATTTCAGTCATCTGATCTAAAAATAAGAACGGTGCGACTTCAAAACCAATCGATGCATGTTGGATGATTTCTTCACGCGTGTCACTAATGACATGGCTGTTAATTCTCAAGTTCCCACGCTCATGTTCATCTTCTTCTATGGCATCAACAGTGATGCTGCTTATCAAAAGGTTGATTAAACAGAGGACGCATACGAGAAACACTTTGGCTTTCTTTTTTCTATTAACTGGCATTCCTTTTCTCCTTTTGTCGTTTCACATGTAAGTTAAGCACAATACCTACGATACTCGTTAATAACACCATTGGCAAGATGATGATTCTCATTTGCGTGCCAGTTGTTAAACTTTGGGCGAGGCCCTCAAATAATTGGAGCGGTGAATGCGTGAATAAAAATGCAACGAACGTATGAGGCTCAATTTGAACACCTAAAAATGGCGTTAATAATAAATAACTGACAATCAATCCTGCTGATACGAGTAGTGTTAAGCGTGGAAATTGTCTTGAAAAATACGTCGCAATTAAGATGCCTGTTGTCATCAAGCCCGTCATCCAAATGATCCATGCCATGCTCGTCACACCTGCGAGGTTTTGTGTGATCACCCCAAATAGTAAACCGATTAAAATGGACGTGATGAGCAGTTGATAGACGGCTGTTTTATTCACTGTCGGTAAACTTAACGCCATTAATTCATCCGCTTTAAAAAGGTGTTTTCTTGATTCAAACGTTCTAAAACCATAGCTTGCAACGAGTGTGACCATGCTTGCAATGATCGTTAAATATAGGGGGACAATGGATGTTGTCACCTCAGACCACTCAAACTCGCCACGTAACTGAATAGGATTGGCTAAAAATCCTAAAACATCTGGATTGTCTGCACCCCCAATACGGGCATGTCCCATGACTTGCGAGAAGTTGTTTGAAAAGACTTCATTGGCGTTTATATCAGTGTTAAATCTCGTGTTAAGCATCTCAAAATGAGTTGATAGCTGGTCCATGTGCGTTGATACATCCTCTGCTTGATCAACAAGTGATGTGAACCGCTCACTTAAATCTTCACTTTCAGCGATGTTGGCATCAATGAATGCCAAATGATCTTGTAAACCTGTTGTTGTCGCATGAACATTTCCAATCATTGTTGCGCCAGTCGTCACGTCAAAATTGATGGTCGGTGCCGTGTCGCCTAAATGACCACTTAAATATTCACTAAATCCCAGCTCTAACCTGTCTGATTGTTGCCAACTATCGTACACAGCTTGTAAGTCAGCACGGGTGTTTTGTTGCCAAGTGTGAAGTAACTCCACAACTGATGACAATGCGTCACCCGGTGCCATTCTGCTATGTAGTAAGTCAAATGCCGAAACCGATTGGCTCGTGTAGAATGTATGCATCCTTTCTGTTAATGCCTCATACCGATCATCCAGTTCATTCAACATCACAATTCCTTGTTCTCTAAAGAATGAGACTAAGCTGTCTAAAATAAATGTTTCAAGCTCCTCATTTGTCAGTGTCCCATAACGTCTATAAATCGAATCGTACGGCGCATGTTCCCGGATTGTGAATTGTTCATCATTGATATCAGCCATAAATCCAAAAATGGTTTGTGAGGTCGCATTTGGCGCACCAAATAAGGTGATGATTTGCCGACTCGCATGATCAAGGAACGATAATTGACTTAATAAGACCGATAAATCATCAACTAAGGCTAAACTTCGATCATACTGAGAAACAAATTTACTTAACTGACCAGAAAAAATAAGCGCATTATCCAGTAGCCATTCAAACGCTGTCGTTGTAAAACTCGTTTCGAGTTCTTCTTCGGTGAAATACCAAATTAACGTCATTGGAACAGTCACACTAAAAGGACGTCTCGGACAGTTCTCACATTCAGGACATGCTTCACATTCAGGACATGCTTCACATTCAGGACAGTCTTCATCATCATCGTCATCTTCTTCATCATCTTCTTCATCTTCTTCTTCATCTTCTTCATCATCTTCTTCATCATCGTCTTCTTCATCGTCATCTTCTTCATCATCATCTTCTTCATCGTCATCTTCTTCATCGTCATCTTCTTCATCGTCATCTTCTTCATCATCTTCTTCATCATCATCTTCTTCATCATCTTCTTCATCATCTTCTTCATCATCATCATCTTCTTCATCGTCTTCTTCTTCATCGTCTTCTTCATCATCATCATCATCTAGACATTCCCCATTTTCTAGACAGTCATCGAATGCCGTAAAAAATGAAACCCTCGGCATCATTGCTCCAGTTATTTCTATTTCAAATAGATCAACACTTATCGTTTGATCATCAAGTACTGTAACTGCTACATCTAATGCGTCACCTTCCCTATCAATGCGCTGTCTGATATCAGCTTCAATTAATGCGCGCACACGTTCAATATCAGCAATGCGTACATCTGAACTAGAACTTAAATGAATCGTTTGTCGTTCACCTATCGTTGGATCAATCATAAAAGTTGCAACATGTGGGAAACTTACACTGTGTTCGCTTTGCACATCTTCGATTTCAACAAAAGCAAAATCTACATGTTGGGATAACGCAATCCCCTCCTCATCTGCAAACCGACGAATCACTGCTAACCTCGCTTGATACGTGTCATACTGTTCTGTCGTTATCATGTTTTGTTCATATAATGCACGAAGCATCTTGCTCAAATCATCAGGTGCAATGCGTTCTAAATAATCATTGATTAACGCTAGATAGACTGGATTCAGGTCATTTCCAGTCTCTTCACTCATTGTCATCATGTTCAAAATTGAATGCCTGATGTTTTCATCACTCACAGTTTCTGGTGTTAAGGTTGCATCTCCAAAATAAACATGGGCAATCTGATTTCTAAGTGTTTCCAATGCTTGCGCTTCATGTCTCAACGCTTCAACATGGGCGATTTCTCGGATTTCAAGCTCCCGATTCTCGTTTCCAAGATCTGTTATCAAGAGGTTTTGACTTTTTTGGAACGCTTCTTTCGTATGTGTAACGCTTCTAATGACAGTTTCATTGTGACAAATCGACGTTTCCACATCACATTCCTCATCAAACAAATGAAAACCTGCTAAAACCGACTGATTCAAGTCAGAAAATTGTTCACGATAGAAAAATTCATCCGTTCGAAATTGTTCATTCAATGCAAATTGTGCATTTTGATGATTTTGCTCTGTAAGTGCTTGTTGAAATTCAACAAAATGTTCTAAATCAGCAAGTTGACGCGCAAAACCCTCTGCTGCCGATGTTAACATGCCATGTGCTTGTTCGTTAAAGATATTTTGACTATTCACCCACAAACCACTTGCACCATTTAAAAAATGGGCATCACTAATAACACTCCCAAATTGAAAGGGCAGTTGCGAAAAAGGGGCGTCAATATCCGATATTAAAAGCTGATGACGGGCACGCTCATCACTCACAACTTGCGAAACATTGAGTTGGGCATCAAAAAGGCTACCTAAAATGGTTGAAAAATACATTTGAATGATGCGTTGATTAAAATCGTCAAGTACGGCCGAAACCTGCTCATGAACCAATGCATTTGTCACGTCATTTTGACCTAAGCGCACCGAATAATCTATTTGTGCCACTTCTGGATTAAAACTTTCAAGTGCTAGTAATCGTTCTGTAAAATTCTGTGGTAAAACAATCATCACATCGAAATTACCAACTGCAAAACCTGCCTCTGCCACCCCCCTTGAAGAAGTTTGCCAATCATTTGCCACATCCTGATTAACCAATGAGACAAACTCAGCACCAAAATTATAAGTCACCCCGTTAAACGAACCACCCAAATCTTCATTAACGAGTACATACCGAATACCAGTCCGTGTATCCACAGCTGCACTCCGCGTTGAATTCGTTTCGAACGCCAAATAGACTAAAAATAGTAAAGTTACAGAAATTCCGATTAAAAAACTGACAATCGGAAATAACTTTTTAACATATTCAAATTTTTTCATGATGTCATCACCCAGCATATTTATTTTGTTTCTTGTTACGCGTCATTACCATATTAGACTTTCTTTAGCAATAAGTGGCTTACTGTTAAAGAAAAACTAATAGAGAAAAGAGAGCCTTCTGGCACCTTTGTGCATGCAAGAAAGCTCTCGATCACCTTTATTAATTCAAACCAAAACTTTTCGCATCTTGACGATCGCGCTCTTCAATCGTATTTGCATACTTAATGAGTTGAGCATTAATGCTTTCCAGTAGTTCTTTAAACTGTGTAATATGACCCGCTAATTGGTTATACTGTTCCAGATACGACCTGAATGCCTCTCCACGCCATTGTTGTTCAATTTGACGGTTCATCGCATCTACGCGTCCTTTTGCATCATCAACCATGTTTCTTGCGTCAACATAGACACGTGATTGATCACGCAATTCCTGTGGTGTTACCGATATAATTCCTGCCATTTTTACCAACTCCTGTTGTTTTAGATTATTTCCAAAAGGCTGATCATGTCACAACCTCTGGGAAATCGTGCTAGATCTAGTTTGTGTAAACTCTTTAACTATCTCTATGTGAAATTTTACCACATACGATGTGGTTTAGTAAATGCTTTTATTAAAAAATTTGAAAGAATTTGAAATAAAATGTTGTATTTTGGCATGTTCGTCACTTAAAAATAATATGTGTCGTAAAGTGCAGCAAAACGTAAGTAACAGCCCATACGTATATCATCCTCACATACAAGGAAACGAGGACGAGTTGACGCAGGAGGTGGAAATGAAACTAACATTAAAAACCATCAAATGACGACGCTAAATTCATAAAATAGAAGTAGCGCTTTGATGGTTTTTAATTTTTATTAGTGATGAAATGCACTTTCCTGTGGTATAACCCAGATAAATAAAATTTATCGTGCAAATTGTCAAAACGTGTGAATTTGGAATATAGTGTTGAAGATGAAGATATTGAAAATTAAGATCAATCCTATTAGTTCATTGCTTTACCTTTAATAATTAATGGGTACTAAAAGCGAAAGTGTAGATGCCAATTTATGAGAA
Organism: Defluviitaleaceae bacterium; assembly: GCA_009778135.1. Lineage (GTDB taxonomy): Bacteria > Bacillota_I > Bacilli_A > MOL361 > Turicibacteraceae > WRKJ01. Next base: position 299 of record WRKJ01000042.1, on the reverse strand, counting down.
GCACAACGCATCCTTTACTCAACAACAACCTCTTTTCCAGTATTCTCGACTATCTCTTCAGCAACTTCTTTATTCACAAATCTTAACATTCCATTATCCGATCATGTGATTTCTCTTAGGCAGTGGCGTGAGATTAATTGAAATTTATTGAAGCACGTTATAGGCGTGTTTTTTCTTCTGGCTTTAAAAATTATCGTGCAATTTGTCGCCATATGTGTTATAATTTTAAATTAGAGTTACAAAAGACGTGAAGGTAAGTTCATCTAATCTTTCCCTATTAAAGGGGAAGGAGGTGAACC